>VAZG01000270.1 GCA_005885285.1 Alphaproteobacteria bacterium
CTGATTCCCGCTCGAAATGGTGCAAAAGCCGAAGCCGGACGCTCCGATTTCCTCATCCCTCGGCAAGCCGCTCAAACGTTCATTTTTTGACCGCAGCGTGCATGAGGTGGCGCCGGACCTGATCGGCGCGACGCTGCTGGTCAACGGCATCGGCGGCCTCATCGTCGAGGTCGAGGCCTATCATCACACCGATCCGGCGGCGCACTCGTTCCGCGGCCCGACGCCGCGCAACCGGGTGATGTTCGGCCCCCCGGGCTTCACTTATGTCTATCGCTCCTACGGCATCCATTGGTGCCTGAATTTCGTCTGCGAGGAGGAAGGCTCGGCCAGTGCCGTGCTGATCCGTGCGCTTGAGCCAACCCACGGCATTGCCGCGATGCGCCGCCGCCGCGGCCTGCACGACGAGCGATCGCTGTGCTCGGGCCCGGGCAAGTTGACCGAGGCACTCGGCATCACGATTGCACATAGCGAGCTGCCGCTCGATCAACCGCCGTTCGCGTTGCACGCGCGTACCGGCAAGGCGAACATCATCTCGGGCGTGCGGATCGGCATCACCAAGGCGGCCGACCTGCCCTGGCGTTACGGGATGCAGGGTTCGAAATTCCTCAGCAAGCCGTTCGCCGCAATCTAGCGCTGGGCTCGCACAACATGCGCACCCGGCCCGATCGGAATGCCCGCTTTCAGCGCGCCGTAGTAGCGATCGCTGAGTTCGGCAAGGCCGAGATCCTCGACGAGCCTGAAGCCTTTGTCGTAAAGCAGCTTTGAAAGCTCGGCGGGATCGAACTGGCTCAGCCACGGTTCGCCCCGCGCCGCTGCCGTCTCGGCGACGCCCATGATGTGGGCGCGGCGATCGGGTGGATAATTTTCAAACGGCTCGGCATAGTCGAACACGAATTCCGCCCGCGGAATGCCGGCGATAAAGTCCAGCGTGTCGGAAATCGCTTGCCGCGTCAGATAGGGGACAACGCCAAGCCACTGGAAGAACGCAGGCTGGTCAACACGAAAACCTGATTGCGCCAATCCTTCGGCGATGCTTTGCCGCTCGAAGTCAACGGGCGCGAAGGTGAGCCAGCCAGGCAACGCAAGCGCTGCCTCTCTGAGCCGCTCGCGCTTCCACTGCTGCGTCGCCGGAAAATCGACCTCGAATACACGAACGCCCTGACCGGCAAAGGGGTTGCGTAGTGAAAACGTGTCGAGACCCGCGCCGAGCACCACCACCTGTCGTACGCCGCGCGCGACACTTGCGCCAAGTGCATCCTCGGAATACCGGCTGCGCGCCGCAATGAACAGGCGCATCGGCTTGAGCGACGGGTCGGCCGCCATCTCGCCTAGCGTGGCGAGCGTCGCCGCGTCGAGAATCCTGGACGCGTAGGGGTCACGGAAGATCGTTCCGCCCTCCAGCGTCTGGTGGATCGCGCGATAGGCTGCCGTTCGGCGCGCCGTCTGACTGGGTTGTCCTGCGCGCAATCCGCGACCTCAACCCGTGCGCCGAAAGATCAGCGATCGCTTCGCAGGAGCGTGCGTTGCTGTGACGAGATCAAGCATCGACATTCTGCAATCGCTGAAGCGCTTCGACGATCTTGGCCCGGCGCGCAACGGCCGCTTCGCGTTTTTCTTTTTCTTCCTCGACGATTTCTTCCGGGGCGTTGGCGACGAATTTCTCGTTCGACAGCTTTGCATCGACGCGCTTGATATCGGCGTCGGCCTTGGCGATTTCCTTGTCGAGGCGAGTTCGCTCAGCGGAGAGGTCGATCACCCCCTTCAATGGCAGTGCCGCGACCTCGCCACGCACCAACAACTGGACCGCGCCTTCGGGCGTGTGACCGGCGAAGGAGATATCCGACAGGCGGGCCATCCGCTTGATGACATCGCTCCAGCGCGGCGCTCGCTCCCTGATCTCTGCGGACGCGTTGGCCAGGACCAGCGGCGTCAGCGTGGCCGGCGGAATGCCCATTTCCGCGCGCACCGAGCGGATCGAGGTGACGAGATCGACGACCCAGCCGATTTCCGCTTCGGCGACGGGGTCACTGAACTCGCCGGCATCCAGCGCGATAATCACGGGAGGGATCAGCGCATCGCTTGGGCTTGTGGTCGATATCGCGGCCAGTTGCTCCGGCGTCAGGCTGCGCGCCTTGCGCGGCCACGCAGCCAATGCCAGCAGGCCCTCGCGCTTGGCCGTCACCGCCCAGAGCTCTTCGGTGATGAAAGGCATGAAGGGGTGCAGCAGCTTCAGGATCAGGTCGCGCGCCCAGGCCACCGTGGCGCGGGTCTCGGTCTTCGCCGCCCCCTCCTCCCCCAGCAGCACGGGCTTGGCAAGTTCGAGATACCAATCGCAGTAGACGTTCCAGACGAAACGGTAGGTCGCATTCGCGGCATCGTTGAAGCGATAACCTTCGATCGCCTCGGTGACTTCGCGCGTCGCGCGCGAGGTCTCATGCGCGATCCAGCGGTTCAATGTCTGCTTGGCCTGGTGCGGATCGAATCCCGGCGGCGCCACGCAACCGTTCATCTCAGCAAAGCGGCAGGCGTTCCAGAGCTTGGTTGCGAAATTGCGGTTGGTTTCGACCAGATGCGGCGAAAGCCTGATGTCGTGGCCTTGCGCGGCCTCGCGCGTCAGCGCAAAGCGCAGCGCGTCGGCGCCATAGTCGTCGATGACGCCGAGCGGGTCGATGACGTTGCCCTTCGATTTCGACATCTTGGCGCCCTTCTCGTCGCGAACCAGGCGGTGGATGTAGACGGTCGAGAACGGCGCCTCCTTCATGAAATGCAGGCCCATCATCATCATCCGGGCGACCCAGAAGAAGATGATGTCAAAGCCGGTCACCAGCGCATCGGTCGGGTAGTAGCGCTTGACCTCCGGTGTCTCATCAGGCCAGCCCAGCGTCGAGAACGGCCACAGCGCCGAAGAGAACCAGGTGTCGAGCACGTCTTCATCGCGGGTGATGAAGCCTTCGCGCTTTGAAGCATCGAGCGCCATCTCGCGCCCCTGCTCCGGCGTAATGACCTCCTGCTCGACGTAATAGCCGAGCGCGTTGCCAACGGCTTCATCTTCGCTCTCGGCCACGAAGACCTTGCCATCCGGCCCATACCACGCCGGAATCTGGTGACCCCACCAGAGCTGGCGGGAGATGCACCAGGGCTGGATGTTCTCCATCCACTCGAAATAGGTCTTTTCCCAATTCTTCGGCACGAACGTCGTCGCACCGCTGCGGACCGCTTCAATCGCCGGTTGCGCCAGGGTCTTGGCGTCGACGTACCACTGGTCGGTGAGATATGGTTCGATGACGACGCCGGAACGATCGCCATGCGGCACCATGTGGGTGTTCGGCTCGATCTTCTCAAGGAAGCCAAAGTCTTCCAGCCGCGCGACAATCCGCTTGCGCGCCGCGAAGCGATCGACGGCGTGCATTTCCTCGGCAAACTGCGCCGATCCCTCCGGCAATCCGCGCAAATAATCTTCGTTGCCGACAAGCGCGAGGCGACCCTCCTGATCGAGCACGCTGATCTGCGCCAGGCCGTGCCGCTTGCCGATCTCGAAATCGTTGAAGTCGTGCGCAGGCGTGACCTTCACCGCGCCCGAGCCCTTTTCGGGATCGGAATATTGATCCGCCACGATCGGGATCCTGCGCCCGACCAGCGGCAGGATCACGTGCTGGCCGATCAGATGCGTGTAGCGCGCATCATCCGGGTGCACGGCGACGGCGGTATCGCCGAGCATCGTCTCGGGGCGCGTGGTCGCGACCACGATGAAAGTCGAGGGGTCGTCCGGGCTGAAGGTCTTGCCCTCGATCGGGTAGCGCAGATACCAGAGGCTGCCCCTCACCTCGACCTGCTGCACCTCGAGATCGGAGATCGCGGTCAATAGCTTGGGGTCCCAGTTCACCAGCCGCTTGTCTTTGTAGATCAGCCCCTGGCGATGCAGTTCGACGAACACCTTTGCAACCGCGCGCGACAGCCCCTCGTCCATCGTGAAGCGCTCGCGCGACCAGTCGCAGGACGCGC
>VAZG01000271.1 GCA_005885285.1 Alphaproteobacteria bacterium
AAACAGGTCGGCGTAGTGGGGCTCGGGCATATGGGGCACGCCTTCGCCGCCAATCTCGTCAAAGACGGTTATCAGGTGCTCGGCTATGACCGAGACCCGAGCCGATCAGTGACGCTGACCGGCGTTAGCGATGCCGCAAGGCTCGAAGATTTTGCCGCTTGCGACGTGGTGCTGACCTCCCTTCCCGATGATGACGCGCTTGCGGCGGTCGCACTTGGCCCTGACGGTTTGGCAGCCTTTCTCTCTCGACATGCGGTTCACATTTCCACGAGCACTGTCAGTCCCGGCATGTCTCGCCGTGTCGCGGAGGAGCATGCGCGCCGCGGGCAGGGCTATATCGCCGCGCCAGTGCTCGGGAATCCCGACTTCGCGCGGGCGCGGAAGCTTTTTGTGCTCGCGGCGGGCCCGCGCGCGCCGCTGGAAAGGATCCGCCCGCTGCTTGAGAGACTGGGGCAGCGGCTCTTTGTGATTGGCGAAGACGCCGGATCGGCGAACCTCGTCAAGCTCGCTGCCAACGTCCTCACCGCGACAACCCTCCAATGCATGGGCGAGGTGTTGGCACTGCTGCGAAAAGGCGGGGTCGAGGGCCATCTTGCGTTCGATGTGCTGACCAACTCGCTGTTCGACTCGGGTGTCCACAGGACTTACGGGGCGAAGATTGTCGAGGGGCGATACAGCCCGCCTGGATTGACAGCGCCGCTCGCCATCAAGGACCTGCGGCTCGCGTTGGCCGAGGCCGAACATGAGGCCGTACCGATGCCTGCGGCGAGCCTCGTCCATGATCGCCTCGTCGCGATGGTCGCTCGCGGCTGGGCCGGGCTCGACTGGTCAGCTCTCGGTTTGCTCGCGGCGGTCGACGCTGGTCTAGGCGAAGGCCGCTGAACGTTGCACCGGCAATCGAGCGGCGAGAAACCTGCGCTCTGCTGGCGCAGATTATGACTGGCGAGCGCCCGCAGCCGCGCGGTGTAATGCTGTCAGATCCCTCTGCGCCGCGGCTTGCCGCACTATTGATGCGCCACGGCCCCCATCTCGCGCGAGGCGAGGGTGGGACCGCGCCACTGGATCCGATCGTCTTCCTTTACCGCTGATCGGCTGCACGATGCCCGACAGCTCGAATTCGTTTTCGCATGCCTGCTCGGGATCGGCACAGGCGATGCTGATTGCGTACGCAGAATGCTTCTATCGAACGAGGCCGCAGCGTCGATGTCGCGTTCCAGCAGCTCGCGTAGCGTCTGCCGTGCGCGCGCGATCCGCGACCGGATGGTGCCGATAGGAACCGCCAGGATTTGCGCTGCCTCGTCGTAGCGCATACCTTCGAGGCCGATCAGCAAGATCACCCGGCGCTGGAGTTCCGGCAATTTCCCGATCGCTCGCTCGACATCGAGGAGATCGAGGCGCGCGCTCGGCTCGGTCTGTGCAAGTGCAAGGCACCCGCTGGCGACGATCGCGTTGTCCTGCTCGCGTACCAAGCGGCGGATGCGGTTGATATGCAGGTTGTGAAGTATAGTCAAAATCCAGGCTCGAAGATTGCTGCCAGGCTGCCAGAGATGCTCCTTCGCAAGCGCACGCACGAGGCAGCTCTGCACGAGATCATCGGCTTGGCCGACATCTCGGGTCAGAGCCCGCGCGTAACGCCGTAGCCGGGGTACTTCTTGCTCGATCAGTCGGCCGAAGTCGCTCATGACCGCCCTCCTTCGTTGAGTTGGACCACGAACCGTTGCCGCTGCTGCGGCAGTACACGAAGCCGGGCGAAATTTGATGCCTGCCATCGGGACCCTGAACGCCCGGATCGCCGTCTCCGGGATAGGCTCTCTTTTGATGGGAGCCGAACGAGATGACTCTCAACTAACCGCTCGCCCCCTGCCCTGCAATTGCACAGGCGGACCAACTCGATTGGCGGTTGGAATGATCTCGCTGATACCCTGGTTTAGGCGGCGCCCGGCGACAGCGTTACTGGTCTTGATTGTCGTATGAGAGGGCGTCAAGAGAGGCGGCGGAACGGGTCGTTAAACCGGCTCTCGGGAAAAGCTCCATCCCTCAAATGGTGCGCGATTATTGCACGGCGAGGTTTAGCTTGTCGGCCATGCGCGCAAGAGTGGGCAGGGATGACGCCTTCATCTTCCGCATGACCTGGCCGCGGTGGACTTTAACCGTGATCTCGCTAATGCCAATGTCGTGGGCGATCTGTTTATTGGGTCGGCCGGTCACAACCAAGGCCATCACCTCACGCTCGCGCGGGGTCAGCGTTTCGAAGCGCGCCCGCAGCGCTGCGACCGCCTTTTCGTTTTCCAGCCAAGCGCGATCTCGCGCAAGACCCAGCTGGATCGAGTCGAGCAGGTCTTGATCGCGAAAAGGCTTGGTCAGAAACTCGAGCGCGCCCCCCTTCATCGCCTGCACGGTCATCGGAATATCGCCGTGCCCGGTCATGAAGATGATCGGGACGTGGATGTTTGCCGCCGAGAGCTCTCGTTGAAAATCGAGACCGCTTTGCCCAGGCAATCTGACATCGAGCACCAGGCAGGTGGGTCCGTCCGGGCGTCCCTCGTTCAGGAATTCGGGGACCGAGGCGAGGGCCTTGGTTTGCAGGCCGACGGATCGGACCAGGCTGCTAAGCGCCTCGCGGACCTCGGCGTCGTCATCGACGATGATGATGGTCGGCTGTTCGGTCATCGCTGCCGCCCGCTGCGATAGAGGCACCGCAACCAGCAGGGTGATAGGCATCCCCGCCCTCGGGACATCCTAAAATCGTATGCTCGAAGAAGGAAGGGCTATTTGCCTTGGCCGTGACCCAGGAATGCCCACGCGCGCTCCGGCAGGCCAGCTTCGCTTGGGCCAGCCGATCGCCACGGCTTGCGGCAACGGAGAGATCCCCGAGGTATCGCTCGGATACAGAGCGAGGTGCGTTGCAACATGTATCGCCCTTGCGGCAGCACTGTCTAAACCAAAGTATAATCGCCTGGCTCTTGAGTTTGTCTTATCTTACTGAGATGCCGTGAATATCACCCTGCGCCCAAGGGCTTCGGATCGCGGCGCATCGTTACTATCACAAGTCCGGGTGCGGGAGGTCGGGTGCCAAAGGCAAAGCCGCTGATCTCGATCATCGACGACGATGAGTCGATGCGCGAGGCGACAAAGGGTCTCATGAGGTCGCTAGGATATAGGGTCGAAGCCGTCGCGTCTGCGCAAGAGTTTTTAAGCTCGCGCCATGTCCGCCGCACTTCCTGCGTGATCGCAGACATGCAAATGCCGGGGATGACCGGGCTCGAGCTGCACCGTCACTTGTCGGCTTCGCGAAAGCCCATTCCGACCATCCTGATCACGGCGTATCCTGACAACGGCGTTCGGGAGCGCGCGCTGGCTGCCGGCGTCATTGGTTACCTGAGCAAGCCCTTCGAGGAGGATTATTTGCTCGCTTGCATCCGCTCGGCTCTGACAGATGCCGGGAGCGGCGGGAGGTAAAAAATGGGTACGAACGGCGGTTCCGTGCAGTGTGCCGGGAGCAGTCTCGGCCAGCATCGTCATATTTGCGCTTTCTTCAACGGCCTCGACGAGGAGCACAGGGTGCTTCGCTCGTTCATCAAAGAGGGCTTTGACCGCGGGGACAAGGCCTTCCACATCGTGGACTCTGAGCGGCAGGGAGAACATCTAAAGCGGCTCGCCGAAGCCGGCATCGACGCGGAGCAAGCAATAGGTACGGGCCAGCTCGAGCTGCGGCGCTGGCAGGACGCTTACTTACGCGGTGATCGCTTCGATCAGGACGCGATGCTGGCCTTGCTCGAACAGGTGATCCAATCGGGGGCGGCTTCCGGTTATCCGCTCACCCGGCTGGTAGCGCACATGGAATGGGCGCTACTCGACAAACCAGGCGTGGACGACCTGGTGGAATACGAGATACGCCTCAATTACGTGCTTCCCAAGTACGACGATCCGGTCATCTGCACCTATGACCTGTCGAAGTTCGGCGCCAGCGTGGTGATGGATATCATGCGGACCCACCCGGTTGTGATCATTGGGGAGGTGCTGCAGGAGAATCCGTTCTTTGTTCCTCCTGACCAGTTCCTGCTCGAAATCCGGGAGAGACGCGGGTCCGCAAGAGCGCGATGATCACGAGCCGATGACGGTGGGTCCCGAGCCTGACGCGCTGCGGCTGCGAAGAGCGCTCAGGGACCTCGTGGCACTGTC
>VAZG01000110.1 GCA_005885285.1 Alphaproteobacteria bacterium
CGCCTATCTGCGCGATATCGAACGCCTGATTCGTATCGCGCTGCCCCGGGAAGACCGCCGCACGCCGGGTCACGGGCCAAGTCATCGTGACGCGGCTCCTGCACCGGCACAACATCGAGGTGGACGGCCGCACGGCCATACGCATGGTGTTCGCGCACATGATGCCGCGCAGGGACCGAAAGGGCCTCGCGGACGCCACCGTTCAGGTGGTAATAAGGGGGCTCCACCAAGCAACCGGCAGGAGCCGCAGCGGCCGCCACATGGCGGCGGCAAAACCGAAGGGATACAAGGCGTTGCTTTTTTGCATCGCGAAAGCCGTCCAAAACAACGGCCCAACCGCAACCAGCAACCACGCTAGCCGTCGATCGACCTGGAGAACCACATGGCTAAAGAAGAGCTGATCCAGTTCGAGGGACTGGTCACCGAAATCCTCCCCGACGCCCGTTATCGCGTGCAACTCGATGCCGGGCACGAGATCGTCGCCTACACCGCCGGCAAGATGAAAAAGAACCGGATCAAGACGCTGGCGGGCGACCGGGTGACGATCGAGATGTCGCCCTACGACCTCGAGAAGGGGCGGCTGATCTTCCGCCACAAGGACGAGCGCCCCAGTTCTTCCGGCGCTCCGCGCGGCGGACCGCCCCGCGGTGGCCAATTCCGCCGCCGCTAGAGGCGCATGAGACAACATCGCGTCACGGCGCGGGTAGCTCGCGGCGGCGCGGCTACCCGCGCCGAATCAAAAAATCGTGCACGTCAGGATTGTTTTGGAGGCCTGCTTCCAATAATATAACGGCCATCGATTTTCGGCCGGACGACATTAGCTATCCACCGGTACAGCCGGTTCAGGCGCTGACGACCCTTCCAAAAATTCGATCTCACCAACCCGCCAAAAGTGGGTTTCGACAGTTGATATCTGAGAAGGGACTATCCCGTGAGCATGGGAACCGTGAAGTGGTTTAACGCAACCAAGGGCTACGGCTTCATCCAGCCGGATGACGGCGGCAACGATGTGTTCGTGCATATCAGCGCCGTCGAGCGTGCCGGACTTGGAACGCTGCGTGAAGGCCAGAAGATCTCCTACGAGATCGTGGCGGATCGCCGCTCTGGCAAGTCTTCGGCTGACAATCTTCGCGCCGCCGGCTAAAAGATTTCCGCCGGGCTGCGGCCTGATGGAAATCCCGCCTCAACGAGGCCAAACGAGAAAAGGCCGCGCTGACTGCGCGGCCTTTTTATTTTGGCGCCGTTGTTCGCGCCCCGACGGGTAAAGTTACAATGTCGGGCACGGGGGCGTCGTGCCCGTAGCGACCGGCTGATAAACGACGCAGGCCGCCTGCCGCGGGCGGGTATAGGAGACATCGCTCAGATTGACGCCCGCCTTCGCCATCACATAGCCGACAGTGGGCGTGTAGAGAACGCTAACCTCGCTGAAGATCAGATATTGACCAGGAAGGATGGCATGCGTCACCGGATCAGTGACGATCAGACCTGCCGGCACAGGAACGGTTGAACTAACTGCTCGAGGCGCGGTGCCTTTGCTCCATTGGGAGCGCCCGACGCCTGTCGCAGGGTCGATATATATTTCGGTGATCGTCGAGCTGACGGCCGGATAGAGCGGCGGCGTATAGGGCGTCATGACGCCATTGGCCGCGGCAAAAATGTTGGTGAAGTCAGCGTCAAAGATTCCTGCCGGCGGCGATTGCGACGTCAGGTCGGACAGGGTGCGTGCCATCAAGGTGACCTTGCGATCGACCGCCACCGCCAATGAAAACTCGACCGTGCCGAAGAACAGCACCAGCATAACCGGCGCGATCACCGCGAATTCGGTCGCAGCGATGGCCCTGCAATCTTCCAGCATGCCGCGTGCGCAACGCCGAGCGCGAAGCCCGTTCTGCGATATCGCTCTGATGGCGCCGCTCATGGGCAAGATCCGTTATATGGCTCGTTCTTGAACGCAGCGGTTGCGGACAACAACCGCTTGTGGCCGGTCAGGTTCGAGATGTCGTAGCCAAGACCGGTGATGAACAGCGGCCATTGATAGAACATCCTCACCACAACGATGTCGCACGGGCCGCCGGGTTTGAATTGCATGTTGTTGATGAAGTTGCCGCCGTTGTCGATCTGACTGTTGATCGTCACGTTCTGGAAAGAGCTGTACTTCTGCACGTCGAGATAAATGCCGTTCTTGCAATCGAACAATACATCAGCGAGAGCGTTGGGCCGAGTGGCGCTCGAGCAAACGTAGTTCAACATGAAATTCCCCCCATCCCCCAAATGGGACCCGTCATCGCCCGCAGTCTGCGCCTGACCGGTCGAGATCAAACGCGCGGCATCCTGGTTGACGGTTTCGAGCACCTGGCCGGCAAAGAAAATGATCGCCGTCTCGACGATCGCACCCAGCAGCGCCACGAATACCGGAGCGACCAGCGCAAACTCGATGGCGGACGTGCCGCGGCGGTTGCGGCAAAACCGGCGCCATCTAGTTATGACAGAGACCGTTGAAACGGCGGACGGCATGAAGAAATCCCCGGGGGCAGGAAACAGCGTCCGCCAATAGTAGGCGAGATTCATTGTCGAATGCTTGTGCCCGGTCAGGACAGGCTGCCCGCTCGCATTAACGGATCGTTAACCAAAAGCGGCGGTTGGGGCTGGGCTAAAGCGCGATTAGATTGGGTCGAATCATCATCGCGCTTTAGTTTTTTGATTGAGCATGATCTCCGCGCAAACGCGTTCCGCGTTTGTCACGATGGAAAACCGGCATTCACTTTTCCGGATCATGCTCTAACCGCCCGCGCCGGGCTTGCACATTGGCGTGCAGGAAAGCACCTCGCGGTCGTCGCCACGAAACACGGTGACGAGCCCGTCCGATTCGTCACTGCGCGGGGCGTTCGGCGCATGGGCATCAACCATGCTGCGCAACGCGAGCGAAAGCGTCCCGGCCTGGCGCGCCCGGGCCAAAGTCCCGGCCTGCGCGGGCCTCAGCTCGAGCGTCGCGGTCTTGCCGACGACCGAATTCTGGCCGTCCTTTTCGCGGGGGGCCTGATCGATGGCAAGGACGCGGATATTTTCCAGAATGATTTCGGAGGTAATCGTATCCTTGCCGTTTGCCGCGTTCTTCTGTCGCTTCGACAACAACACGTCGACGCGGTCGTTGGGAAGGATGAAGCCGCCGGCACCCGTTTCAGGGGAAATTTCCGTCGAAACCGCGCGCATGCCGCCCGGCAATACCGCCGCCATGAAGCCAGAACCGTTGGTCTTGACCAGCTTCGGTTCGCGGATCGGTTCGCCGGCAATGAAAGGCGATCGCGCGATCGATCCGGTAAGCTGAGTGGTGGCGTCCGGGCGATCGCTGCGGCGGATGAAATTGTTGCTCGCCGTCGCCGCCGGCCAGGTCTGCCATTGCACGTCGTCCGGGCCGACCGATTGCCCGAGCCCGATATCCGACTTCGCGACCAGAACATCGACCGTTGGCAATTGCGCCACCGGCGCGACCGCAACGGTCTTGTTGTCGGAGCCGCTTGCGAGATAGGCGGCAACGCCGCCCGCGGCGATAGCGATGCCCAGAACCACAATACGCGCGGTTTTCATACGCCCTACTCTTTGCTTTTTACGCTACTCGGTTGGCTTTGAAGTCCCCGCGAATCCTTGATCGATGCACGGCAACCCGGCGCCAAAAACACACCAACCTGAACACCCTGACGATCAGGTTTGGCCAAGATCAGACTCGACTAAGATCAGACTCGACTAGGATCAGACTCGGCTAATCTGCCTTTAATAGATGAACGAACTGCAAAAGCGGGGCCGACAAGGCGATCAATGCGTGATCACCTGGTCAATTGCCGAAACGGATAGGCCAGTTGCCCGACGATCTCGGCCGGGATCGCGGCTTCGTCCTTGCCGTAATGATCCGGAAGTTCGCTTTCCGGCATCCGGAAGGTGCCGAACAGAACGTCCCAGATCGGAAAAGTGCCGGCGAAATTGGTGTTGCCGCCCTCCCCCAGCGCGGTGTGATGCCAACGGTGGAACACCGGCGTCGCCAGCACGTATTTGAACGGACCGAGCGTCCAGTTCAGGTTGGCGTGCACGAATGCGGAATGGAAGGTGGTGAACGGCCCGACCCACAGCATGATGTTCGGTGAGATACCCGCCATCAACAGGATGACGTCAACCGCAATGGTGCCCAGGAACAGGTTCACGGGGTGAAAGCGCGCCGCCGAAATCCAGTCCAGCTCTTCGGAGGAATGATGGATCGCGTGATATTTCCAGAACCCGCCGCCATGAAACATGCGGTGCAGCCAGTACAGCATGAAGTCGGACATTGCCAGGAACAGCAGCGCTTGCAGCCATAATGGCAGCGTGGCGAGCGGGCCGTGGCCATTGTCGTAAAAGGCGATCAGCCCGTCGGCGTCATGGATGTTGAAGACCACGCCGGCGCCGAGCACGAGCAGACCGATACGGAATACGCGCGCGAACACTGGAACAATGAACCAGTAGCAAATGTCGGTGACGAGCTCGCGCTTGCGCCACCACGGAATGCCGGGATTGCAGGCCCAGAAATGGCTGAGGACCGAAAACACCACAGCCAGCCCGATCGTGATCGGGACCACCTTTTCGATCGTCTGGCCGAGCATCTCGATGACTTCAAGGGGCAGATTGGACATGGGCGCCTCACTGGACAGCTCTTCCAGAGAGGTACCCCTTGCGCACTTAAGGAGCCGTGAACGGACAGCACCGATGGCGCCGGCCGTCTCTATGATATGACGCGGCCCAAACCGCTATCGAATTGTAATGAAGGGCTTAATGCCAAATTTACTGTGCTCAAGAAGAGCCGGTTCCGGCGCTGTTTGCGCGATCGAATTAACTGTGCCGCAATCGTCCGATCTTAGGGTGGCGCCATGGTCACGGTGCTGAGAACGCCGGCGAGACCAGACCCTAGTTCGACCAGCCACGTGTACATGGAGCTATCTGATGAAGAACCTTATTGCGCGTTTCGTGAAGGATGAGTCCGGCGCGACCGCCATCGAATACGGCCTGATTGCAGCCGGCATCTCGATCGTGATCATCACCGCCGTCAACAGCATCGGTTCAACCCTGAACACCAAGTTCACCAACATCAACACCTCGCTGAAGTAAGCGACGATTGCGACCGAACATCAGGGGCTCCGGCCAGTCCGGAGCCCTTTGTTGTTCTTGGATTGGCGTATCGCGTATGCGTAAAGCGGATTCCGTTCCTGCCACGGCAAGCACGGCATTGCCGTCACCCGGCGACGCCGACCACGCACCAGTGCAGCTGGTTTGCCTGGCGCTGGCGCTCTCCCTTCTCGTGCTCGGCTGGCGCATCGCCAGTATCTGGTGAGCGTCGGATGTTTTCCGATTGTTTAGCTCTCGCGGCTACAGTTCGGTCATGCCCCGATCCCGCGCGGGCCGTACGGCGTTTGTAATCCCATGATCCTCGATCTTGTACGCGTTTCGCTGTTTCCGGCCCTGATGGCGTTCGCGGCCGCCAGCGACCTCCTGACCATGACGATTTCAAACCGGGTATCGCTGGCGCTGGCCGCGGGCTTCCTGGTGGTTGCGCTCGCAAGCGGCATGGGTCTCTCGGACATTCTGCTGCATGCCGGCGCAGGCAGCGCCGTGCTGGCGGTGGCCTTTATCTGCTTTGCCATGGGCTGGGTCGGCGGCGGCGACGCCAAGGTGGCAGCTAGCGCCGCGCTTTGGTTCGGTTTTGCCGATTTGATGAACTATCTGGTCTATGCCTCGCTGTTCGGCGGCGCCTTGACGCTGTTGCTGCTTCAGTTCCGGCAATGGCCGCTGCCCTATCCGCTGACCGGGCAGGCCTGGCTGCTCCGCCTGCATGACAAGGAGACCGGGATCCCCTACGGCATCGCGCTCGCCCTCGGCGCGCTGATGATCTATCCGGAGACGGAATGGGTCAAAGCGATCGACCTCGCGCACTTCGCGATCCGCTGATCGCAAGTAACTCTCGGTTAAGGCAATTTCCTCACGCTCCATTAACCATGCTTTGACGAATAGCTGGTCAACTCCCATCACAGCGGCGGAAGCGTCGCAGCGTAATGTGGAAAGTGAAGCGTATGAACACCGCACGCATAAACGTGCTGACCATCGCACCCGGTGCCGGTGGCATTGCCGCATATCTTGCGGGCGGGTCCGACAACGCGCCAGCCCCGATCGAGCCGGCTGCGCGATTGCAGACGGCAGGCGCGCCTGCCGCAAGGTCCGACATCGGGCTCGGCCGGGCGGTCAAGCCGGAAAGGATATCGGCATGAAATCGGGGCCAAATCAGACGAAGATGCGGACTTTCATGGTCCGCGCCCTGTCGTTTTCGGCGGTCGCTGCGCTCACGCTCAATCCGGCTTTGACGCCCGTGGTGGCGAGCGACTATCGCGTCGCGCCGCCGGTTGCGGCCGATGGCGAGCTGAATGCGCGTTTCCTTTCGCTCGGCATCGGCAAATCGATCGTGGTCGACCTGCCGCGCGAGATCAAGGATGTGCTGGTCGCCGATCCGAAGATCGCCAACACCATCGTCCGTTCCTCCCAGCGCGCCTATATCATCGGCGCCGCGGTCGGCCAGACCAACATCGTGTTTTTCGATGCCGCCGGCCAGCAGATTGCCGCCTATGACATCGCGGTGAAACGTGATCTGAACGGGGTACGCGCTGCGCTGAAGCAGACTCTGCCCAATTCCGACATCCAGATCGACGGTCTCGGCGATGGCGTCATATTGACCGGCTCGGCGGCGAGCCCGGTCGAGGCGCAGCAGGCAGGCGACCTCGCGGCCCGGCTCGCAGGCGGCTCCGATAAGGTCGTGAACTCGATCACGGTCCGCGGCCGCGACCAGGTGATGTTGAAGGTCACGCTCGCCGAAGTCCAGCGCTCGATCATCAAGCAGATGGGCATCGATCTCAGCGCCAGCATGAACTATGGCACCGCGGTCGTGAAATTCAACAATGCCAACCCGTTCACTGCAAACAGCGCAGCACTCGTTCCCACCAACGCCCTCACCACTTCGTTCGGCTCGACGCCGTCGGTTCAGGCGACCCTGCGCGCGATGGAAAGCGCCGGTGTCGTGCGGACGCTCGCCGAACCCAATCTGACGGCGATCTCCGGCGAGTCCGCGACATTCATCTCAGGCGGCGAATTTCCGATTCCGACCGGCGTGACCTGCCAAACGACGACGTCGGGCGCTATCGGAAATTGCGTGCAGACGGTCAGTTTCAAGAAATTCGGCATCTCGCTCAACTTCACGCCGGTCGTGCTGACCGAGGGGCGGATCAGCCTGCGGGTGATGACAGAAGTGTCGGAAGTCTCGACCGAAAACGCTTTGACCGGCGGCGCCGGTGGAACGACCATACCCTCGATCAAGACCCGCCGCGCGGAAACCACGCTGGAAATCCCATCGGGCGGCGCGATGGCGATGGCGGGCCTGATCCAGGATCAGACCAAGCAGGCGATCAACGGATTACCGGGGATGTCGCAATTGCCGATCCTCGGATCGCTGTTTCGCAGCCGCGACTTCGTCAACAACCAGACCGAACTGATGGTGCTGGTGACGCCCTATATCGTCCGCGCGGTGGCGCAGAAGGATTTGTCGCGGCCGGATGACGGATTTGCTGCGACGTCGGATCCGCAGGCCGATTTGTTGGGCAGTCTCAATCGGATCTACGGCGTGCCGGGCCGCACCGAACCGCCGGCCCGCAATTATCGCGGCGCTTACGGCTTCATCACTGACTGAGGCGGGACAAGGACGAGAACGATGACAGTCAGCACATCCTTTGATCGCAGCCGCGCTGTGCGCATGGCGGCGACGCTGGTCGGCATTGCGGTCGCGCTCGGCGGCTGCCTGCGCACCGGCGAAGAAGTGACGACGGCCAGCATCCCCGATGACTATCGGCTGCGTCACCCCATCGTCATCGAGGAAGCCAATAAGTCCATCGTGGTCTTTGTCGGCCACGGACGTGGCGGGCTTTCCGCCGAACAGCGCACCGACGTGGTGGGCCTGGCACAGAGCTGGCTGCACGAAGCAACCGGCGCGATCAACGCAGACGTCCCGGTCGGCACCCCTAACGCACGCATGGCTGCGGATTCGATGCGGGAAATCCACGCGCTGCTCGCCGCCGCCGGCGTGCCGCCGCGCGGCATTGTCGTGCGCCAGTATCATCCGGAGAACCCGCGCCACATGGCGGCGATCCGGCTCAGCTATCCGAAGATCACGGCCGAGGCCGGGCCCTGCGGACTATGGCCCGAAGACCTCGGTCCCTCGATCAAGAACAAGAGCTATTTCGAGAACAAGCAGTACTACAATTTCGGCTGCGCCTACCAGCGCAACATGGCGGCGATGGTCGACAATCCCGCCGATCTCGAGCAGCCGCGGCCCGAAACGCCTTCCTATACGATGCGACGGACCGCCGCTTTCGAGAAATATGGCAAGGGCGCGCCGACCACGACCACTTATCCCGAAGCCGACAAGGCTAAACTCAGCGATGCAGGCAAATGATCAGCTACGCTCGCCAGAACTCCGACGGACGGCCTGAGCTCGCAGCGCCGCTGGCGGACGACCATATTGCGCCGGCGCCGCGCGTGTCGGTGCAGGCCTTCTGCGAGACCGTGGAGACCGCTGCTGCCGTGCAAACGGCGGGCGAAGACCGCCGGCTCGACAAGGCGCACGTCAAGATTCAGATGGGCGGCATGGCAGCCGCGGTCGAGGCCTATCGTTCCGCGCCGACGCCTAACGTGATTGTGGTGGAAGCCGATGGCCGCAACAATATCCTGGCCGGCCTCGATCAACTCGCAAGCGTATGCGACGCCGGCACCCGCGTGGTCGTGATCGGCCGCATCAATGACGTTTCGCTCTACCGCGAACTGGTCCGCCGCGGCGTCAGCGACTACGTCATTGCACCGGTCGGCACGCTGGATGTGGTGCGCTCGATCTGCAATCTGTTCTCGGCGCCGGAGGCAAAATCCGTCGGCCGCATCATCGCCGTGGTCGGCGCCAAGGGCGGTGTCGGTGCCTCCACCATCGCCCACAATGTCGCCTGGGCCATCGCTCGCGATCTGGCGATGGATTCCGTGGTGGCCGATCTCGACCTCGCCTTTGGTACAGCGGGCCTCGACTACAATCAGGATCCTCCGCAAGGCATTGCGGACGCGGTATTTTCGCCCGACCGGGTCGATACCGCGTTCATCGACCGCTTGCTGTCGAAATGCACCGACCATCTCAGCCTGCTGGCGGCGCCGGCGACGCTGGAGCGGGTCTATGACTTCGGCGCCGACGCCTTCGACGCGATCTTCGACACGCTGCGCACCACGATGCCCTGCATCGTGCTCGACGTGCCGCATCAATGGTCGGGATGGGCCAAGCGCGCCCTGATCGGCGCTGACGATATTCTGATCGTTGCCGCGCCCGACCTCGCCAATCTGCGCAATACCAAGAATCTGTTCGACCTGTTGAAGGCGGCGCGGCCCAATGACCGGATGCCGCTTTATTGCCTCAACCAGGTCGGCGTGCCGAAGCGGCCCGAGATCAACGCCAGCGAATTCGCCAAGGCGATCGAGAGCCAGCCGATCGCGTCTCTCCCGTTCGACCCGCAAATTTTCGGCTCGGCGGCCAATAACGGCCAGATGATTGCCGAACTCGCCGCCAACCATCGCACCACCGAAATGTTTCTGCAGATCGCGCAGCGGCTCACCGGCCGCAGCGAGACCAAAAAGCCGCGGGGGGGATTCCTGTCGCCCCTGATCGAGAAGCTGCGGGCAAAATAGAGCGCCCCCTGGAGTAGTATCGTGTTTGGTAAGCGTAGCGGATCAGAGAACGATGCGAGGGTGACGCGGCCCGCCGCCGCCCCGGAGCCTGCTCCGGCGCCCGCGGTTCCGCGCGCCCCAGCACCGCCCACGGTTTCCGCGCCGCCGCTTGCGCCGGCCAAACCGCCACCGCCGGCACCGGTGCACGAAACGCGCCGCTCCGACACCTACTATCAGGTCAAGGCGACGATCTTCGGCGCGCTGATCGAGGCGATCGACCTCGCACAGCTCGCCAAGCTCGACAGCGAGTCGGCGCGCGAGGAAATCCGCGACATCGTCAACGAGATCATCGCGATCAAGAACATCGTGATGTCGATCGCCGAGCAGGAAGAGCTGCTCGACGACATCTGCAACGACGTGCTTGGATACGGCCCGCTCGAGCCCTTGCTGTCGCGCGACGACATCGCCGATATCATGGTCAACGGCGCCGGTACGGTGTTCATCGAGGTCGGCGGCAAGATTCAGCGCACCGGCATCCGTTTCCGCGACAACCAGCAGCTCCTCAATATCTGTCAGCGCATCGTCAGCCAGGTCGGCCGGCGCGTCGACGAATCTTCGCCGATCTGCGACGCCCGCCTTGCCGACGGCTCGCGCGTCAACGCCATCGTCCCGCCTTTGGCGATCGACGGCCCCGCGCTCACGATCCGGAAATTCAGAAAGGACAAGCTGACGCTCGATCAACTTGTCAAATTCGGCGCTATCTCGCCGGAAGGCGCGGAAATCCTGCAGATTATCGGACGCGTGCGCTGCAACGTCCTGATCTCTGGCGGCACCGGCTCCGGCAAAACCACGCTTCTGAACTGCCTGACCAACTACATCGAGCACGACGAACGTATCATCACCTGCGAAGACGCGGCCGAATTGCAACTGCAGCAGCCGCATGTGGTGCGGCTGGAAACCCGCCCGCCGAATATCGAAGGCGAAGGTCAGATCACGATGCGCGAACTGGTGCGAAATTGCCTGCGCATGCGTCCCGAGCGCATCATCGTCGGCGAAGTCCGCGGACCGGAGGCGTTCGACCTGCTGCAGGCGATGAACACAGGCCACGACGGATCGATGGGGACGCTGCACGCCAATAATCCGCGCGAAGCCTTGTCGCGCTGCGAATCGATGATCACGATGGGCGGCTTCTCGCTGCCCTCGCGCACCATTCGCGAGATGATCTGCGCCTCGATCGACGTCATTATCCAGGCCGCCCGCCTGCGCGACGGCTCGCGGCGCATCACCCACATCACCGAGGTGATGGGCATGGAAGGCGACACCATCATCACCCAGGACGTGTTCCTTTACGAACTGCTCGGCGAGGATGCCAACGGCAAGATCATCGGCCGCCATCACTCTACCGGTATCGGACGGCCACGGTTCTGGGAACGCGCACGCTATTACGGCGAAGAGAAGCGGCTTGGGGCGGTGCTGGATGCCGCCGAAGTAAAGGCGAGCTGAGAGGGGCACCATGAACATGCAAGCGCTCGCATTGGCTTCGCTGGCAGCCGTCGCGATCGGCGGCATCGCCTGGGTCTTCCTCTACCCGCTGTTGTCGGGAGAGAAGAAGGCCGAAAGCCGCCGCGCCACGGTGGCAAAATCCGAACCTGTCGCCCGCAACGTCGACAAGAACCAGCGCTCGCGCCGGGAGCAAGTCGAAGGGACACTGAAGGATCTTGAGGCGCGTCGCGCCAAGGAAAAGAGAATCCCGCTCAGCGTTCGCCTCACGCAGGCCGGCCTTAACTGGTCGACCCAGAAATTCACCGTGGTTTCCGCGGTGCTTGCCGCGCTGATTTTCGTGGCCGCAATGCTCGGAGGCGGCGGATTGCTGGGCGCCACCGGCCTGGCCTTCGCCGGCGGCTTCGGCCTGCCGCGCTGGGCGCTGGGCTTTCTCAAGAAGCGCCGCGAACAGGCCTTCCTCAAGGCGCTGCCGGACGCCGTCGACGTGATCGTTCGCGGCATCAAGGCCGGTCTGCCGCTGTTCGATTCGATCAAGGTGGTCGCAGCCGATGCGCCCGAGCCACTCAAGAGCGAGTTCCTGGCAATCATCGAAACCCAGGCGATCGGCATGCCGCTCGGCGAGGCCTGCGCGCGTCTGTTCGAGCGGATGCCGCTGCCGGAGGCGAACTTCTTCGGCATCGTGGTCGCGATCCAGCAAAAATCCGGCGGCAACCTGTCCGAGGCGCTCGGCAATCTCTCCAAGGTGCTGCGCGACCGCAAGAAGATGGCGGAAAAGATTCAGGCGATGTCGATGGACATAACGACACCTGATTACATATCGCTGCTGTGGACTCATCCGACCGGTCAATTGATGTTGGTCGGCTGCGTGATCTGGATGACCATCGGCATCCTCGTGATGAAGAAAATGATCAACTTCGACTTCTGACGGTGCAGCATGATTGATTTCCTGGTCACCAAGCTCCACGACGCCCATTTCATGACCATGCTGCTGGCCGCGATCGCGGTGAGCGCGACCGCCTACACGCTGATCCTGCCGCTGCTTGCCGGCGAGAGCCTCGACAAGCGCATGAAGGCGGTGGCAAGCGAACGCGAGCGCATCCGGGCACGCGAGCGCGAACGTCTCTCCAGGACCGAAAAGGTCTCACTGCGACAGACGCCGAAGCAACTCGTCTCCAAGGTGGTCGAAGACTTCAACCTCACCAAATGGCTGGCCCAGGAGGCCGCCCGCGAAAAACTCATCATGGCGGGCTATCGCGGCCAGGCGCCCTATGTCACGTTCCTGTTCGCGCGCATGGTGACGCCGATCGTGCTATTCCTCGGCGCGGTGCTCTACGTGTTCGTGATCTCGCATCTGGAGAAATCCATCCCGGTCAAGATCGGCATCTGCCTCGCGGCCGCCTTTCTCGGCCTGCAGGCGCCGATGCTGTTCCTGAAGAACGCGATCAGCAAGCGGCAGCTTTCGATCAGGCGTGCTTTTCCCGACGCCCTCGACCTGCTCTTGATCTGCATCGAGTCCGGCATGTCGATCGAGATCGCCTTCCGCAGGGTCAGCGTCGAGATCGTCAGCCAGTCGATCGCGCTGTCGGAGGAGTTCACCCTGACCACCGCCGAACTCTCCTATCTGCAGGACCGCAAGGTCGCCTACGAAAATCTGGCCAAGCGCACCGGACTCGAAGGCGTCAAATCGGTCTGTCTGGCATTGATGCAGTCGGAGCGCTACGGCACGCCGCTCGGCCAGAGCCTGCGCGTGATGGCGCAGGAAAATCGCGATATGCGCATGAACGAGGCCGAGAAGAAGGCGGCTGCGCTGCCGCCAAAGCTGACAGTGCCCATGATCCTGTTCTTCCTGCCGGTGCTGTTCATCGTCATCCTGGGGCCGACCGGCATCAAGGTCGCCGCGATGATGAAGTGAGGCGGCCGGCGACGGTACTGCCGTCCCCGGTCAAACGCTCGAATCCTGGTCGACGGGGTTAGTTGTTCCGGCCGAGAACCGCTACCGGGATCGAGGCGTGGCCGGCGCGCGGATTATCCTTCCGGCTCAGCATCTCTTTCAGATAGGCGACGTTTGCCGCCGCTTCGTCCGGCGGCAGATCGGCCTTGACGATGGTTTCGGCCTCCGCAAAGCGGCCCTGGAGGCCGATCACGAGACCGAGATTCTGTCGCACCCGCGCGTCTGCCCGCGGGCTGGCATAGGCCTGGCGGAGCGTCTGTTCCGCCTTCGGCAGGTCGCGCGACAGCATGTAGGAGAGCCCGAGGTTGGAAAGCACCGATGGTTCGTCGGGCGCGATCTTCAACGCGCTGGCGTAATAGGCGCGGGCTTCCTCGTGCCGGCCGAGCTGATCGAGCGCGGTGCCCTGCACCGATAGAATTCGCCAATCCGGATTGTCGGGCGTATGGGCGCGGCTGAGAACGTCGAATGCCTGCTGAGAATTGCCATTGTCGGCGAGCGCGCGGCCCCACGCGGCAAGCAGCACCTTATTGCCGGGATGAGCGATGGTCGCCTGCTCAAGCACGGCGGCCGCCTGCGCGCGCTGTCCCTTGGCACGCAGTGCCTGGCCGTAAGCCAAAGCAGCCTCGGCATCCTTGGGATTGGCACGGTAGCGATCGCCCATCATTTCCGTCGCGGCTTGCGGATCGGCATTGGCCGGCGTCTCGGGTTTGGCGGTGAGCGCGCCAGTGACGTCGGACATGGTCTGGCAGCCGCCGAGGCCAGCGGCCAAAATCGCCGTCACGGCCACGGATGCGAGGTGCCGGGCAAGAGGAGACTGAAGGCGCATAGCACGTGACTCACGGGCGAATTAATCAAGCCGAACGCGCCAGCAATAGACTGTTAACCCTAACGACCGGTTAATTTGCCCTTTCAGGCCGTGCCGCGGTCCCGGCGGCAGAGCCAATCGGGGCGTGAATCAATATTCGATGGCGAGCCGCTTGCGGATCTCGTCGACGCGCTTGTCGAGCGCATCAAAGCGCGCATGAAGGCCGCGGTCGTGGAGATAGAAAATATAGCCGCCGGCAAGAAAGCCGAAAATCCAGTGGTGGCTCTCGACGTAGATCAGCACCGCTTCGATCGCGTGACCGACAAAAGCAAAAACACCCAACACGGCATCCATCGCATTCCCCGCTGGAGACAATGACTTTTGATTGCTAGAGGACCGGCGCCGGCAGCCGATAGTCCCGTACTCGCCCAACTGTGATGCTTGCGCAAGTAAGCGTGCAGGGAACCCGTGCCGGTCTCGGCGAGCAAGGTTTTGAGCGTCATCTCTAGCACGATCTCCTGGCATCGTGTAGGGGCCGGGCTTCGCACCTCACCTGAAGAGATTGCGGGCGCGCGAAAACTCTGCGAAGTCTGGTGCCTCCAGACTATCCATCGAACGAAGAAGACGAGCAGCATGCCATCCGTGTTCGAGACTGCGCCCGCCACATCGGCCATTCCCATTACGTTTGTGACCAAATCGACATGGCAGGCGATTAGCGCGGAGCTGCCAGCCGAGGGGCGACAATTTGCTTCGAGCAACGGTTTTGCCGGCAAGCCTGGCGCGTGCCTGACGCTGCCGGCCACCGACGGACAAATCGCCCACGTGCTGTTCGGCCTCGAGGAAGCAACCAGCAAATCCCGCGATCTATTCAGG
Organism: Alphaproteobacteria bacterium; assembly: GCA_005885285.1. Lineage (GTDB taxonomy): Bacteria > Pseudomonadota > Alphaproteobacteria > Rhizobiales > Xanthobacteraceae > Bradyrhizobium. The sequence goes on from VAZG01000110.1 coordinate 14,889, forward strand.
CCCGGCGCATTACCGGGTCTGCTGCCGCCGGGTATCTATCGCTTCGCCAACGCACCGCACGACACCCGACTTGCCGTGCTAGCCTTTGCACTCGGCAGCTATCGCTTCAACCGCTATCGCAATGCCGATGTAGCCGGGGTAAAGCTGGTGCCGCCGGGGTCGATCGATGCCGCAGACATCGCGCGGATGGCTGACGCCGCGTGGCTCGCCCGCGATCTCATCAATACGCCGTCCAACGACATGGGGCCGGAGGAATTGGCGCTAGCCGCGGAGCGGCTAGCGGCACGCTTTGGCGCCAACTTCAACTGCATCGTTGGCGACGATCTCGTGACGCGGAACTTTCCGCTGATTCATGCCGTCGGCAGGGCCTCGACCCGCGCGCCGCGCCTGATCGATTTCGCTTGGGGCGATGGCGCACACCCCAAGGTGACGCTGGTGGGCAAAGGCGTCTGCTTCGACACCGGTGGGCTCGACCTGAAGCCTTCCGCCGGCATGCTGATCATGAAGAAGGATATGGGTGGCGCCGCCAATGTGCTGGCGCTGGCACAGATGGTGATGGACGCCAAGTTGAAAGTGCGCCTGCGGGTTCTGATCCCGGCGGTCGAGAACGCGGTCGCCGGAAATGCGTTCCGCCCGCTCGATATCTTCAAATCGCGCAAGGGCGTGACCGTCGAGATCGGCAATACCGATGCCGAGGGACGGCTGGTCCTGGCCGATGCGCTGGCGCTTGCCGACGAAGAGAGGCCCGACCTTTTGGTCGATATGGGAACGCTGACGGGGGCGGCGCGGGTCGCGTTGGGACCGGACTTACCTCCCTTTTACACCAACGATGACACCCTGGCAGAGGACGTCGCGCGATACGCCAAAGGGGAGAACGATCCACTGTGGCGAATGCCGTTGTGGCCGCCTTACGATAGCTGGCTCGATTCCAAAGTCGCCACCATCACCAACGCGCCGTCGGGGACGTTCGCGGGCTCGATCACCTGCGCGCTGTTTTTGCAGCGCTTCGTCGAACACGCCAAAAGCTGGCTGCATGTCGATATCTATGGCTGGACGCCATCGGCAAGACCGGCGCGGCCGGAAGGCGGCGAATGCCAGGCGGCCCGCGCAATCTACAAACTCCTGGGAGAGCGCTATGGATGATCCGCGCCTGACGCCAGCGAGGAGCGACCTCGCCGCCAAATATCTCGAAGGCAAGGTGAAAGCTGAGCGCTTTGTCGAAGGTGAGAAGTTCGAGGTCGTGGAGGCGATCGCGCCCTTGCGCGAGACGCCTGCCGCCGATGCCACGCTCCTGACCCAGGCGCTGAAGGGCGAACGCGTCACGATCTATGACCGCAACGAAGGTGGTTTTGCGTGGGGCCAATTGAACAGTGACGGCTACGTCGGTTGGCTACCGGTTTCCGCGCTGGCGAAGCCGGCCGCCGCCGCGACCCACAAGGTCACCGCAATCAGGACGTTCGCCTTTCCTGGCCCGTCGATAAAACTGCCGCCCACCGAGACGCTCCCGATGGGCGCGATGGTGACGACGTTGCGCGAAGACGACGCCTTCGCCGTCACCCCCGAAGGCTGGTATCTCCCGAAGCAGCACCTCGCCGGACTGGACCACCGCGAGCCGGATTTCGTCACAGTCGCGGAGCGCTTCGTCGGCACGCCCTATCTGTGGGGCGGCAAGAGCAGTTTCGGCATCGATTGCTCGGGCCTCGTGCAGATATCGTTAAATGCTGCCGGTATCGGCTGCCGGCGCGACACTGACATGCAGCAGGATAGCCTTGGCCGGCTGCTCGACGCAGCGGAATCAAAGAATCTGCAGCGCGGCGACCTGATCTTCTGGAAAGGTCACGTCGCGATCGCCCGCGACGCCCTGACCATCGTCCATGCCAATGCGTATCACATGGCGACCGTGATCGAACCGACCTCCGACGCCATCGCGCGCATCAAGGCCACAGGCTTCGAGGTGATCGCGATCAAGGGACTCTAAATTTCGACCGCACCTTCGGGTGCAGCTTCGTTGCGGAAGGCGGCGGCAAATAGCGCGCGGGTATAGTCGGTCTTCGGTGACTTGAACAATTCCGAGGCCGGCCCCTCCTCCACCACCTTGCCGTGACGCATCACGATCAGATGGCTGGCCAATGAGGCGACCACGCGCAAATCGTGCGAGATGAACATGTAGGTGAGATCGCGCTTGCGCTGCAGCTCGCGCAACAGATCGACCATTTGCGCCTGGAACAGCATGTCGAGCGCGCTCGTCGGTTCGTCCAGCACCACGAAATTCGGCTCCAGCACCGCCGCGCGCGCGATCGAGATACGCTGGCGCTGGCCGCCGGAAAATTCGTGCGGATAGCGAAACCTTGTTTCCGGATCGAGGCCGACGTCCTTCAGCGCCTTGATCACGCGCGCTTCGCGCTCGTCCCTGGAAAGCGAACGCTGATGCACGCTCAAGCCTTCGGCAACGATGTCGCCGACCGACATGCGCGGGCTCAAGGAGCCGAACGGATCCTGAAACACGATCTGCATGTCGCGGCGGAACGGCCGCATCGCCTTGAAGCGCAGGCCCTGGATATTCTTCCCCAGGAAGACGATCGGTCCGTCCGAGGAGATCAGCCGCAGCAGCGCAAGGCCAAGCGTGGTCTTGCCGGATCCGGACTCGCCGACGACGCCGAGCGTCTCGCCCTTGCGCACCGCAAGGCTGACGCCGTCGACCGCCTTGATATGCCCGACGGTAGAGCGCAGCAGGCCGCGCTTGATCGGAAACCAGATTTTCAAATTGTCGGCCGAAATCACGACCGGCGATTCCGGTCGTGGCGGCGCCGGATCGGGTTTCGGCTCGGCCGCTAGCAGCGCGCGCGTGTAGGGATGTTTCGGCGCGGTAAAGACCTGCTCCACCGGACCTTGCTCGACGATCTTGCCGCCGTTCATGACGCAGACCACGTCGGCGATGCGGCGCACGATGCCGAGGTCGTGGGTGATGAAGAGCAGGCTCATGCCGAGGCGTGCGCGGATTTCTGCAAGCAGCGCCAGAATCTGCGCCTGCACGGTGACGTCGAGTGCCGTGGTCGGCTCGTCTGCGATCAGAAGGTCGGGCTCGTTGGCCAACGCCATCGCGATCATGACGCGCTGCCGCTGACCGCCGGACAATTGATGCGGATAGCTTGCAAGCCGAGTTTCCGGGTCGCCAATGCCGACCTGGGTCAACAGTTCGAGCGTGCGCTCCCGCACCATCGAACCAGAGATATCGTTGTGAAGGTGCAGGATTTCGCCGATCTGGGAGTCAATCGTGTGCAGCGGATTGAGCGAGGTCATCGGCTCCTGAAAGATAATCGAGATGTCATTGCCGCGAATGCCGCGGATATCGTTTTCCGACAAACCGAGCAGCTCGCTTCCCTTGAAGCGGATACTGCCGGAAGGGTGCGACGCGGTCGGATACGGCAACAGCTTGAGGATCGACAATGCGCTGACCGACTTGCCGGAGCCGGATTCGCCCACCAGCGCCACGCACTCGCCGCGCTTGATCTCGAACGAGATGCGGTCGACCGCAACCGACGTCCCGCTCGGCTGGTGAAAGGCCACCGAGAGGTCGTGGACGCTGAGCAGCGGTTGGTTGGTGACATCCATCAAGAAAGCTCTTGGATCAGTCTAGACAAGTTTTCGGCAACAGGTGATAGCACGGAATACCCAATGGGTAGTTTCAACCGCGAGTCGGCAGAGAGAACTGTCCGGCAACCGGAACGGATTGCGGTTGATCTCGATCGCGACCCAACTCCTTGTCAATCTCTTGGGCCGTCTTGAAGGGGGGCGCCCGTTGCGCCCATATCTCATCGAGGCTCATCGCATTTTCCGATTCCTCTTCGACAATGGTAACCGTGACAGTCGAAGACGGGTCTACGCCGGCCCGCAGATCCTCGGGTAACTTGGACGCTGGGTAGCGCTCGCGAATAATCTTGTTCATGGCGCACCTCTATCTGGTTAAAACCATACCACAAATTCACCGAAACGTCTTGCGTGGATCGAACGCGTCGCGCACGGCTTCGCCGATGAAGATCAACAGCG
>VAZG01000272.1 GCA_005885285.1 Alphaproteobacteria bacterium
TGGCGATCCTGGACAAGCCGGGCGCGCTTAACGAGCGGGAGATGGGTGAAATCCGCGAGCACCCGCGCCGCGGCTATGATGCACTCGCGGCTCAAGGCGGTTTTCCCGCGGAGATGCTGGACGTGGTCCTGCACCACCATGAATTCCTTGACGGCAGTGGATATCCGAACGGTCTTGCCGGCAATCAGATCAGCGATATCGTTCGCCTGACCACGATCGTGGATATCTATGCGGCCCTCGTTGAAAAGCGCGCCTACCGGCTGCCGTATACGCATGCGCGAGCGTTTGCGCTGATGGAAGGGATGGGCGGCAAGCTCGATCAGCAATTGCTCCAGGCATTCCGCCCGGTGGCGTTCGGGGCGTGCTGATCAGGCCGGATGACTTTTCTTCGAATCGTCATCCCGCCCTATCTTGTTGACTGAGCATGATCTCCGCGCAACGCTTTGCGTTTGTCGCCGGGCAAAACTGGTACCCACCCTCGGGTCAAGCCCGAGGGCATGCTTTTCCGGATCATGCACTATCTGTCAGCGCCGGCGGACGCGAGGTTCGCGAACGGCGCATCCGCATAGACGATTTTGCCGCCGACCATGGTCAACACCGACCTGATCCTTCCGATCTCCTTGACCGGCGCGGTCAGGTAGTCGGCGGAGAGCACCGCGAGATCAGCGAATTTACCCGCCTCCAGCGTACCGCGCTTGTCGTCGTCGTTCGCCATGAAGGCCGAATTGCGGGTGTACATCTCCAGCGCCTGACGCCGGCTTGGCGCTTCGGCCGGCCCGCGGCTCTGCACGCCGCCGATAGTGGTGCCGTCGAGATACCATTGCAACGATACGAACGGGTTATAGGACGACACCCGGTGCGCGTCGGTGCCGCCGGCCACCGTCAGCCCCAGCTTCATCGCGCTCGCTATCCGCGGCATCTGTTTTGCCGCCTCGGTGCCGACGTCCTTCTGCAAGCGTTCGCCGCCGAAATAGAGGCCGTCCTGGACGCCCCAGATCAGCCCCAACGATTTCATCCGCTTCAGACTATCCTCGGAGACGTCGTAGAGATGCAGTACGGTCCAGCGTAGCTCGCGCACCGGATAGTCCTTGGCGATGTCCTCGACGACATCGAGCAGAACATGGACGGTGCGGTCGGGGTTCCAGTGCAGCTGGATGGTGTAGCGTTTCGATGCCGCCCAGCGCAGCAATTCCGCAAGCTTCGCTTTGCCGTCGGGCGTGATGTCGCCATCGGTCCAGTCGGCCCAGATCAGGATTTCGCCGGGGCCGTTAAAGTGCAGCATCGAATCGCCAAAGCCCTGCGGCAGCAACTGCGTCAAGCTCTGCAGATCGGCAAGCTCGCTTCCCGGCTTTGGCGCGCAGAGATGATAGGCGACGCGCACGGTAAGCTGCTTGTCGTGCCACAGCTTGAACACCGCCTGATAATTAGCGGGATACATGCTGACCCCGCCGCCGTCGACGATGCCGGTGATGCCGAGGCTGTTCATCTCGCGGAAGAATCGTTTGGAGCCGTCGACCTGCTGCTCCATGGTCGGCTTGGGAAGGCGGTCGAATACCTTGCCGAGCGCGTTGCCGCCGGCGATGACCACCCCGGTCGGCTTGTCGCCGTCTCGTTCCAGTTTACCGCCCGGGGCAACGTCGGCATCTTCTTTGATGTTGAGCGCTTCCATCGCTTTCGGATTCAAGAGCAGCCAGTCATAGAGATGCTGGACGTAGACGGGATTGTCGGGCGCCGCGTCCGTCACCTCCTGCGCCGTCGGGCGGCGCTTCTCGGAAAACTGCTCCTCGGTCCAGCCGCCGGCGACGACGATCCACGATCTCGGCTTCTGGACTTTTGCCGCCTGGCGAATCTTCTCCAGCGCCTCGCTCAGCGTGGGCACGCCAACCCAGTTCACCTCAGTGCCGAAGGTCAGAGCGGCGCGGATACCGTGGATGTGGCCGTCGATCAAGCCGGGGATCACCGTGCGCCCGCCGAGATCGACCATTGTGGCCTTGTCACCGGCAAGCTTTTTCATCGCGCTAGAGGTGCCCGACGCCAGCACCAGGCCGTTCACGATCACGAGCGCCTCTCGAATCGAGAACTCCTTGTCGACGGTGACAATCTTGCCGTTGAACAGGACGGTGCCGGCGGATTGAGCTGAAGCGGCGCTCAAGGAGCAGGCAAGGGCAAGCGCTGCGAACACCGTGCCATATTTTATTGGGCAGAAGCCCGCCACTCCCGGCGCTGCCGACGAATTTGACATCGATCCTCCCGTGCAGCCTTGATGGCTGCCGTCGTTATTCTTGAGAGCCTTTGTGACACCGGATTGCGCCGCCAGCAAATCGCTTTCAGGCGTCACTGCTCATACGACGAAATCTCGATCAGGCTGCCGTCGGGATCCCGGCAATAAACCGACAGCAGCGTGCCGCGGGCGCCCTGTTTTTTGGTCGGGCCTTCTTCAATCGCAACGCCGTTCGCCTCCAGATGCGCGACCACCTCATCCGGCGTGCTCGAGGTCAGAAAGCAGAGGTCGTCGCTGCCGGCCATTTCATGGTCCGCAGTGAACCATTCGACCTTGTCGGCATCGCGCGGCCGCACATTGATTTTCTGATCGCCGAACACCAGCGAGGTCCGTTTCGCTTTGCCGTGGCCGGGATCGAATACCTTGACCTCCATGCCGAGAATCTTTCGGTACCACTCCGCTGTCCGCGCGACATCGGAGACATTGATCACGATATGATCGAGAGCGCTGACCTTTACCTGCATGGACTATCCTCATCGTCGCGGTTTTATGCATACGTCCCGCGCTGGTCGCCTGGAGGGTTGTTTGTTACAACGCGAGCCCACGTCAATTCAACCGCATCGCTTCAACAACAACGAAAATTGGGGAGAAATTCTATGACGTCACGTCGCGCCGCGATCGGACTGGTTGCATTCGGCCTTCCGGCCATGGTCGTGTCCGCAAGGAGCGCGGCGGCGCTGGATTACCCGACGCGCCCGGTGCGCTTCGTGGTCGGATATCCGCCGGGCGGTGCCACCGACATCCTAGCGCGCCTCATCGGCCAGCGGCTGTCAGAGAAACTCGGCCAGCAATTCGTGGTCGAAAACAAACCCGGCGCCGGCAACAACATCGGCACCGAGGCGGTGGTCAACGCCGAGCCCGACGGTTATACCGTGCTGCTCATTAATCCTGCGAACTACATCAACGCCTCGCTCTACGCCAATCTGAAATTCGATTTCGTCCGCGACATTGCACCGGTCGCCTCATTCAACCGCGTGCCGAACGTGATGACGGTTAACAAGGACGTGCCGGCGAAAAACGTCGCCGAGTTCATCGCCTATGTGAAGGCCAATCCCGGCAAGGTGAATATGGCCTCCTCCGGCAACGGCACCTCGGTGCATTTGTCCGGCGAAATGTTCATGGCAATGACCGGCACCAAGATGCAGCACGTACCCTATCGGGGTGCGGCGCCCGCGATCACCGACATGCTCGGCGGCCAAGTGCAGGTGATCTTCGACAATATGCCTTCGATCATCCAGCATATCCGTGCCGGCTCGCTGCGCGCTTTGGGCGTGACCACGACGGAACGCTCTCCGCAGTTGCCCGATGTGCAGGCGATCGCCGAAACCGTCGGCGGATATGAAGCAAGCGCGCTGTTCGGGATGGGCGCGCCGAAGAACACGCCGAACGATATCATCGCCAAGCTAAATTCCGAGATCAACGCGGTCCTGGCCGAACCCGAGATGAAGAAGCGCCTGGTCGAATTGGGCGGCGAGCCGCTGATCCAGTCGCCGCAGGCTTTTGGCGCGCAGATCGGGGCCGAAACCGAGAAATGGAAGAAGGTGGTGGAGTTCGCCGGCCTCAAGGTAGAGTGATGTCCGGAAATTGTGTTTAGATGATATGACTTTTGAACAGAGGGCGACGAGTTCGTCAGCGTGGAGGAGAACATGCGCAAGCTGGTGTTGGCGATGACGGCCTTGATCGCGGCCGGTGCTGCCACGTTGCTCACTTCCGCGCCTGCTGCGGCCTACGATTATCCCTGGTGCCTGCAGGGCAGGAATGAGGGCATTCCCGGCGACTGCTCGTACCAGACTTATGCGCAGTGCCTTGCGTCGGCGTCGGGCAGG
>VAZG01000273.1 GCA_005885285.1 Alphaproteobacteria bacterium
CCGGGGCGTGAGGGGGACGAGGGGCCGGTTCCGGCGCTGCTTACCTCACCTTCCCGTCGCTCCGCTCCGGCCCCTCCCGTTCCTTATTGATGGTGGAGCGGGGCTACTCGCGGCAGCGAAACACAACTTTTGTGGGCGGAGAATGAGTTGAACCGTGGTTGTCACCGCGGGGCTTGGCGGATCGCGCGGCGGCGGGCGCTCGAACTGGGCCTTGGCCTCGCACTTGCGCCGCGCTTGGCATTGGCACAGACGGAGGCTGCGCGCGAGCGGCCAAAAGAGGGCGATCTCTTGGTCGCGGTGACGGCTGGTTCGAACCCTGAACCACTGAAACCGGACGACGTGCCGCTCGGCGATAAGCAGACCTTCGCGTGGCCGATGGATCCGGATACCAAGACGGTTCGCGACGGTTCGAGGCTCAACAAAGTGCTGCTGCTGCGCCTCGACGCTGAAAGCTTCGCCCCTGAGACCAAAGACCGCGCCGCCGAAGGCGTCTTGGCCTACTCTGCCATATGTGTGCACACCGGCTGCGACGTGACGAACTGGGATCCAAAGCGGCAGTTGCTCGAATGCCCGTGCCATTACTCGACTTATGACCCCAAGGACGGCGCCAAGGTAGTCAGCGGGCCGGCACCTCGCCGCCTCCCGGCGCTGCCGCTAAAACTCGTCGACGCCCGGCTGGTTGTCGCGAAACCCTTCACTGGGAGGGCTGGTTTCCAGCAGATGTGACCTTGAGCAACCAAGGGGAGGCGCATGTAGAGCAGACCCCACAACAAAGCCGCGCTTACAGCGAGCACATTGGCATTGCTGGTGTCTGCTGCGACATGCCGTGCTTGCCCCACAGCTCCGTAACTGGTGTCCCAGCTTCCTGCTCCGTCAGGATCCCGATGATCTGCTCCTCCATGTACCGCGACCGCCTCATTAGCCCGTCCCCCGCTGGTCCGGACTCTACCTCCTTATGGCTGATTTTTCGGGGAGCACGTCACAGGTCCCGTAGGCAACCCAAGGGCGGCATAAATCGTCAGCGATAATCTCAAAAATCGCGTTATCATGGATGGGACATCCGACTGGTTAGGAAAGCGAAGAGAGGAAAGCATGGGCACCGCTACGATTGCACCTCGATCCCGGTCGCGTGAGTTGTCGCTTGCCGTGGGTGAACCGTTGTTGCGTGGCATCCATCACCTTGCGCTCGTCACCGATGATATGCGGATGACGCTCGACTTCTATGTGCGCGTGCTAGGCATGCCGATCGTGCACGGATTGCGAACGCCTTCACGCCCGCCGGGCGCCAGGCATGCGCACGGGAACGGTGCGCCGCCCTACTCGAACATTCCTCATTACTTTCTTGATATGGGCGGCGACAGTTTGCTCGCTTTTTTTGAATATCCAAAAAGAATTGCCAAGGCTGACCGCGACGCGATTGGCGCGATGCAACATGTTTCATTTGCCTGTGGCCCTGCACGGTATCGCGAAATATTGGAGCGACTGAAAGCGAATGGGATCACCATAGACGCGGGACCGCTGCTAGTGATTCCCCCTGCGATCCATTCCTTCTATTTTTTTGATCCCAATGGGATCCGGCTTGAGATCAGCTCCGACCTCGACGGCGACGAGGAGGATCTGCTAGTCATCCGATCCTGCAGCATGAGCGAGACCGAGCTACGGGCGGAACTCGAAACGATCAGTAACGACAAGGCATGGATCGACGATATGGTGGCGGCGATGACGCCCCAAGGTCTTGGTCCGGTAATACTGTCTGCTTCTTGATCGCAGAGCATGTTGCTACACCACGCCGGTAGTCAGACTTCTCCGCAAACGCGTCGGTGAAGCTTTCGGCTGGGCCAAGACGGTGGCTGGCTTGCGCAAGATGCGGCATCGCGGACTGCTCAAGATCGACTGGCCCGCGCTGGCGGTGGCCGCCTATGGACCTCGTCCACCTGCCGAGATTGCTCCCTTAGGCTGTTCAAAGAGCAGGCACACATATTAATCGCACTGCTGCTCCGCCTGGCTGTATTCAACCCACCGCCAAACGCATCCGCTACCGCAATGCCGGTTATCGCGGAATCCCGCGCTGGAACAGCTTTTTTCAGCACCCTGCTCTCATGTTCGCTTTCAAGCGTTCGGACGCAATTTTTCGTCTCCGCTGCAGCGGAGGGGGTCGGCTGATAGGTGCGCACAGCCGGAGACAGGGCCCGAAGACGCCGGTTGAACAAGCTCTCATGCGCGGGTTGGTTACCGCATGACCGTGGTTTCGTCTCGGGGCTGCCTCACTCTAGGGACGAGCGTTGGTCTGGAGACCGGCTCATAACAGGGCAGGAGGGTTCCCCACCGCGGCCCTGTCTCCGGCAATGCGCACGATTGGATAACTGACGAGGGTTGTTCTTTCTTTTCTGTTCAATCAATGGTTGCTTGCTGATGGTTGACCCTGTGGAGTTGTGGGCGACGCGTCAGCGTCGTCCAAGCGCAGCGGCAAATCCACAGGGCTTTGCGGCCGCTGTCAGCATCGGCGCTTCCGCATGGGCTGAGTGAGTGCGCTGGTCCTCGACCGCTGACTGGACCCGGCGGGCGATTGCCCAGATGAAGCCGACCATCTCGCGGGCGATCGCGGTGGTGGCCACGACACTGGGCTTGCCCAATGCGGCCAACCGGCGATACCGCGCGCACAGCCGGACCTGTGCTTTCCATGCAATGTCGCGTATTTCTGTGGACAGTGGCTCGAGACGGTCGTGCAGCTTGCGGCTGACCCGCGCCTTCATGCGATATGTCCAAGCTCCTTCGATCAGCACGCGCCGGGCCAGGGCGTTGCCGGCCTTGGTAATGCCGCCGCGACGAATGGCGGCGCCCGATGAATGCTCGGAGGGCACCAGGCCGAGATAGGCCATCAGCTGCCTGGCATTGGCAAAGCGGCGGAAGTCTCCGACTTCCGCGGCGACGGTAACCGCAACCACCAGGCCGACCCCGCGCATCGCCTGCAGCGCCTCGACCACCGGTGCCATCGACCAGCTCGGCAGCAATTCCTCGATTTGCCGGGTCAGCCGGTCGCGCCGGGCTTCGGCATCCTCGACTGCGTGGATGTAATCTTGCAGCACGATCTGCTGCGCCGGATGATCCAAGCGCACGGTAGTCAGCCAGCGACGATAGGCCAGTGTCCAGGCCCGCGGCCCGCGGTAGATCCGTTCATGACGCAGCAAAAAACCTTGCAGATGCTGCCGCGCTTTCGCGAGCACCCGCCCGGCAGTCGCACGTGCCCGCACCAGATCGCGCATCGCTTCGTGCGCGGCATCGGGAACCCATACCGCGGTGAGCTCGCCGGCGCGGTGCAGCTTGGCCAGCATCATCGCATCGCGGCGATCCGTCTTGACCCGGTCACCCGACTTCACCGGGATCAGCGAAGGCGCCACGACGATGCAGTCGTGCCCGCGACTGGTCAGCAAACGCTGAAGCCCATACCCGCAAGGACCGGCTTCATAGCAGAAGCTCAGCCGGCGGTTGCCCTTGTCGAGCCGGGCCGCCAGTTTGCACAGGATGTCCGGGCGGTTCTCGAAAACCCCGACCTGCCGAACCTCGCCGCCGCGCCCGCCCTCGGCAATTGCTACGCAAACCGTCGCTTTGTGCACATCCAACCCGACATACGTGATATTGTCCATTCGGCCCGTCCCCATGCATGAGGCTCTGTGCCGGCCATCCGGCACAACCCTCGACATTGTGCATGCCGAGAGGCGGGCCGCCGATCACTCAGCGAACATCGGGTCTAGGCTCGTCGCGGCCCGGGAAAGCGCCAGTCGTGATCCCCCTTGATGTCCCGCGCGGATTGCCAATGCGCCGTCCCTCGCCTAATTGAGATTTTTGGGGAAGGCAGAGGACTATGTGCGAGCGATCCAAGATCCCGCCGATGCCGCCAAATACGCCGCTCTGGTGATCCGGCGGCATCTGCCCGATCCCGCCTATCGCATATTTCTGTTCGGCTCCCGCGCGACGGGCTCGGCTCGCCGAAGCGGCGCGCCGCTTTCGGGCCGTCCTCGCCGCTACGCCGGTCGAGATTGGTTAGAAATTTTAGTAAAACATGGTTAATATGAGCCGGGCGGGAAAGGTTGAGAACCTTGCGAATCAGACGACGAAGTTTGATGAAATCGGCGCTCGCCGGTGCGGTGACACTCGCTGTCCCACAAATCGGGCGCACGGAGGTGCAGCAGACCATTACCTTCGTGCCGCACGCCGACCTCGCCTCCCTCGACCCGGTTTGGACCTCCGCCGATATTACCCGCAACTTCGCTCTGGCGGTGTACGACACGCTTTA
>VAZG01000111.1 GCA_005885285.1 Alphaproteobacteria bacterium
AGATCGCCGACATGGTCGGCGATCGCCAGCGACGATGTCAGTCCCGGCGACTCGATCCCGAACAGATTGATCAATCCATCGACGCCATGATCCCGCGGTCCCTGGATCAGGAAGTCCTGGCGCGCCACTGCCGGCGGCACGATCTTGGGCCGCATTCCCGAATAGCTCGGCATCAGCGCGCCATCGGGCAGCGCCGGCCAGTAGCGGCGGATGGCCGGATAAAACCGTTCTCCGCGTGCCGGATCGACGGCGTAATCGATGTGATCGACCCATTCGACGTCGGGACCGAACCGTGCCTGTCCCGCCATGTCGAGGGTGAGGTGCACGCCGAGTCCGCCGGGCTCGGGCACCGGATAGATCAGGTGCGAAAACGGCGCCTTGGCGCTGCAACTGAAATAGTTGCCCTTGGCCAGATACGCCGGCGGGATCAACTCCAGCGGCATGCCGTCGATGCTGCGCGCGACGGCGGGCCCAGCCAATCCGGCCGCATTGACGAGGAGCCGGCATTCCAGCGTGATCGGTACGTCACCGCCGGCGTCCAATTCAATTCCCCCGGAAGCTGCCTTGCCGCGCTCCAGCGGCGTGTGAAAGGCAAACGCTGCGCCCGCAGCTTCGGCATCGCCGCGCAGCGCCAGCATGTAGGCGTGGCTGTCGATGATCCCGGTGGAGGGCGAGAGCAGTGCGGCGTCGCAGTCAAGCGCCGGCTCCAATGCGCGCGCGGCTTCACCGGGCAGCGTCTGCATGTCGAGCACGCCATTGGCTTCGGCATGCGCCCTGATCGATTGCAGCTTTTCCGTCTCGTTAGGCGTCGTTGCCACGATCAGCTTGCCGCAGTTCTTGTACGGAATGCCGTGCTGGCGGCAGTAACGGTATAGTGCCTGTTTGCCGCTGACGCACATCCGCGCCATCAGGCTTCCGGCGGGATAGTAGATGCCGGCGTGGATCACCTCGCTGTTGCGCGACGAGGTGACGGTGCCGATGCCCTCAGCCGCTTCCAGCACGATCACCTCGCGGCCGGCCTGGGCCAGCCGGCGCGCGACCGCAAGGCCGATGACGCCAGCACCAATAACGACGCACTCAACCTTGTCCATGGGCAGCTTGGGGTCCGGGATTTGGCGCGAAGATCTGGTTCAGCCGCGCTTGGTTATGGGTGTTCTGTTAACGAAAGCCTTCGAACAACCCATTGCTTTGCCTCCAACTATCTCCCGAATCGGTTCGCTTTAGCGAAGCATTAATCATGTCAGGGCAATTGCCGTAATTTAGCACGCATTTGCGAACCGCAAGGGTACGCGTTTACCCGATCCAAACCGGCGAAGCCAGACACTGCCCGCCAAATCCGCGGGTGATTGATGGCTGACAAGAACTGGCAGGCAGGCGGCATGAATCTGATTCTTGCGCAGGCTGTCGTGTGCTTGGCCGCCAGCATTGCGCCGTTTCGCGCCGCGTGGGCGCTTTCCGGGAAGTTCTCGCCGGCAACCTACCTTGGCAATGCCGATCCCGGCATGGTGTGGGAAGTGCTGATCGGCGGCATCGTGATCTGCGCATTTCTCGCGGCGATCGCATTGTGGATCCATTCGGCGCTGCGCTGGGTCAAACGCTCGCATTTGCGCAAGAATGCGTTCATCAGCTCGGCGCTGAATCATCTGAACCAGGGCGTCGTCATGACCGATCCGAAACAGCGGATCGTGTTCTGCAACGATCGCTATCTCGAAATCTACAGACTGGTGCGCTCGGATCTACCGCCAACCATGACCGGGCCCGAACTCCTGGAGCTGTGGCGCGAGCGCTGGGGTCTCGACGTCAGCGCCGCGGATTTCTACGCATACGCCGCCAGACCGGAAGGCCTGATCAGCGAGCTGCCCGATGGGCGATCCATCCTCGTCAAACATTTCCCGCTGCCAAACGGCGGCTCGATCTCGACGCATCTTGACTGCAGCGAACAGCGCGCGCTCTCACGGCAGCTCGCATCGACCAAGCAATTCCTGGAATCGGTGCTTGATCACGTGCCGGTTTGCGTGGCCGCCAAGAGCATCGAGGATGGCCGCTACATCTTCGCCAACCGTGCCTTCGAGCGCTTCTCGCGCTTCTCCCGCGACCACATCGTCGGCAAGCGCGCCGATGAAATCTTCCGACCCATCAGCGCGGCGGCCATCGAGGCGGCCGACAAGGCCGCGCTGCACGCGGGGGTCGGGCAGTATCGCAGTGAATTCGTGGTCGAGCGCGGTTCCGAGAAGCGGGTGCTTGCCTCCAATCGCGTCATCGCACGCGACGAAAGCGGCCGGCCGGAATTCCTGATCGCTCTGTTCGACGACATCACCGAGCGGCGGTCATTGTCGCAGGAACTCGAAAGCACCAAGAAATTCCTCGAATTGGTGGTCGACAACATTCCGGTATCCCTGATTGTCGAAAACGTTCGCGACGGGCGCTATCTGCTGGCTAACCGCAGCGCCGAAGCCATTCTCAACCGCCGGCGCGAGGACGTCACCGGCTTGACGGCGGCCGATATTTTCAATCCGAAGGAAGCCAAGTTGATCATCGCGCGCGACGAGGCCGCGATCAAGAAGCGCGGCCTGCTCGCCGAAGAGCATCCGATCAGCACCAAGGACGGGTTGCGGCTGTTCCTGACGCGGCGCATGACGGTGCTGGATGATGCCGGACAACCGCAATATCTGATCAAGACCCATGAGGACGTCACCGACCGCCGCCAGACCGAGTCGCGCATGGCGCATATGGCCTATCATGACGGCCTGACCGACCTGCCCAACCGCGCCGCGTTCCTGCAGGCGCTGGCCCAGATGATCGAGGCCTGCGCCGACACCGCCGAGGAATTCGCCGTACTCTCGCTGGACCTCGACGGGCTGAAGGAGGTCAACGACGTGTTCGGCCATGCCGTCGGCGACAAGCTCCTAATCGAGGTGGCGCGCCGTCTCCAGACCGCGGCCGGCGGCGGCATCGTGGCGAGGCTTTCCGGCGACGAGTTCGGACTGATCATCGACGGCAAGCAACCCGAGACCGGCAACGCGCAGGCCCAGCAGCTCGCCGAAGCGCTGGCGAAAGAGTTCGTCATCGACGGCAAGTCGGTCCGCACCGGCGTCACCACCGGCATCTCGGTATTCCCGCATAACGGCGCCGATGCGGCATCGCTACTGGCCAATGCCGGGGCGGCGCTGTTCCGCGCCAAGCAGAAGTCGCGCGGCACCATCAGCGTCTATGAACCGGAGATGGACCAGCAGATCCGCGACCGCCGGGTGCTGCACCAGGACCTTTCGCTTGCGATCAAGAACAGCGAACTCTCTCTGCATTATCAGCCGCAGGCGGCCGCGCGACCCAGCGTCGCCGCCTGCGAGATCATCGGCTTCGAGGCGCTGGCGCGGTGGCAACATCCGGTGCGCGGCTTCATTTCGCCCGGCGAATTCATTCCGCTTGCGGAAGAAAGCGGCTTGATCGTCGAGATGGGCGAATGGATCCTGCGCGAGGCCTGCAAGGAGGCCGCGTCGTGGAAGGTGCCGATGCAGGTCGCAGTCAACCTGTCGCCGGCCCAGTTCATGCACGGTGACCTGGTCGGCCTGGTGCACTCGATCCTGCTCGAGACCGGGCTCGCGCCTGATCGGCTGGAGCTCGAAATCACCGAGGGGGTGCTGATCGAGGATTTCGATCGCGGTCTGGCGCTGCTGCGACGGCTAAAGGCGCTCGGCGTGCGCATTTCGATGGACGATTTCGGCAGCGGCTATTCTTCGCTGAGCTATCTCCAGGCGTTCCCGTTCGACAAGATCAAGATCGATCGCGCCTTCGTCATCAATCTCGGTCGCAATCCGCAATCGGCGGCAATCGTCCGTGCCGTGATCGATCTCGGTCATGCGCTGGAAATGTCGATCGTCGCCGAGGGCGTAGAGACGCAAGAGCAGCTCGGCTTTCTCGCCGAGGAGGGCTGCGACGCGGTGCAGGGCTATTTCATCGGCAAGCCATTTCCGATTGGGCAATATGCGGCACTGGTCGGCCGCAACGTTGCCAATGTCATGGAGCATGCACGCAAGACTGGCTAGATGTAGCGAAATTCGAATTCGTCACACTGGAAGCCGTGCATGGCAGACTACGATCTGGCGATCATCGGCGGCGGGTTGAACGGTGTCAGCATGGCGCGCGACGCCGCGGGCCGTGGCTTGAGGGTGATCCTGCTGGAGCAGGGCGATCTCGGCGCCGCCGCTTCTTCCGCGACGCCGCGCATGATCCATGGCGATCTGTCCGTCCTGGAGCGCCGCGGGTTCCTGCGCGTGCGCGCAGCACTGGCGGAGCGCAACACCTGGCTCAGGATCGCGCCGCATCTGGTGCGACCGATGCGGTTTGCGATCCCGGCGCATTCCGACGAACGTCCGCCGTGGTTGTTGCGCTCGGCACTTTTGCTCTACGACCACCTCGCCTCCCGGTCCGGTCTTCCCGCATCCGCCACCGTCGACGTCACTCACCATCCTATCGGCAACGCGCTGAAGCGGCCGTTTGGCACCGCGTTCGAATATTCCGATTGCGTGGTCGACGATTCCCGCCTGGTGGTTCTCAATGCCGTCGACGCCGCTGCCCGCGGGGCCGAGATCTGCACCGGCGCGCGCTGCGTTCGGGCCGACCGGGGGGATATCTGGCGGCTGGTGGTTATCGACCGCGGCCGCCGCCGCGTGTTCACCGCCCGCGCGCTTGGCGTTGCCGCCGGCGCCTGGACCTTGACGGCGACGGAAACCATCCTGCGTGTGCCGGCGCCGCGCGCGGCCGCGACCCAGCTCAACCAGATCGTTGTCCGCCGCTTGTTCGAGACCGACAATGTCTACGTCTTCCAGCACAGCGACCGGCGGCTGATCTTCGCCAGCCCCTATGAGCGGGATTTCACGCTGATCGGCACCGCTAGCCGCGCCTTCAAGGGCGACCCGGCGATCGTGGCCATGGATGCGAGCGACATCGCCTATCTCTGCGACGCGGCCAACCGCTATTTCCGCGAACGGGTCGAGCCGTCGGATGTGGTCAGGACGATTTCTGGCGCCAATCTGGCTTTGCAGCCCGCGGACAGGGACGGTTCGATCATGTTCGACGCCAGGGGCCGTAAGGCGCCTCTGGTCACGACGTTAGGCGGCGACGTCACGACCTCGCGGCTGCGCGCCGAGCGCGCGGTGTCCCACCTGACGCCGTTCTACGCGATGTCGCCGCGGTGGACGACGACGGCGCCGTTGCCCGGTGGCGACTTTGCCTGGGACCGCTTCGATCAGGAGATCGACAGCGCGCGCGAGCGCTGGCGCTTCTTGACCGAGCCGCAGGCGCAGCGATTGGTCGGCGCCTATGGCTCGCGGCTTGCTGATGTCCTTGGCGATGCCAGGGACCGCATGGATCTCGGTCCCGGTTTCGGACCGGAGCTGACGGGGGCGGAAGTGCGCTATCTCATGAGCCACGAATGGGCGCGTTTCCCCGAGGACATTCTGTGGCGGCGCTCAAAACTCGGCCTGACCATGCCATCAGCGGATCGCGAGGCCCTCGCGGTGTTCATGGCGACGGGGAGGTGAAATCCGAATCTTGCCTACGTCCGTTACAAGATCGCTCCGTCGCGCCGAGCCTGCTCCCTTGCGTCCGATGGGGTCATTCCAAAGCGGCGTCGGAAGCTGCGGGTGAAGTAAGAAAGATCGCCGAAGCCAACCTTGAAGGCGATGTCACCGATCGAACGTTCGGCATAACGAGAATCGCCTGGCAGGCGGTTGGCCTCAAGCAGTCGCCGTTCCAGGACATATTCCGTGAAGGTCGTCCCTTCGCCCTCGAAAAGCTTCTGAATGTAGCGCGTAGTGACACTGTACCGCGAAGCAAAGCTGGTAACCGACAGTTGGCGCTTGCCAAGGTTTTCGACGATGTCGAGCATGATGGCCCGCAGTCTCGCCGAGCGTATTCCGCGTTGTTCTGCGACAATCGCCGCGTTCTGCGTGGCGCCGGCGGCCAGATCGGGTACAATTATCAGTCCGGATACATGGTCGCCGGCGTCGAATCCGATTTGTCATACGCCGATTTACGCAAAGCGGATTCTGCAACCGGAGCGTGGTACATAGGCGGAACGCTCACCACCCAGATCGCGACCAAGCTTGACTGGTTTGGAACGGTTCGGGCCCGGCTGGGCGTTCTGCCGGCGGGCAATTTCCTGCTTAATGCGACGGGCGGACTCGCCTATGGCAACGTTGAGACGGCGACGACGGGGTCAAACTTGCCCGCCATGTATTGCGTCGGGGCGTTTGTCTACTGCGCTGCGGGCTCGACCGCGGGCGTATCGGCCGGCTGGACGGCTGGTGGCGGACTGGAATACGCGTTCGCGCACCACTGGACAGTCAAGGCGAAGTACCTTTACCTTGATCTTGGCAACCGCAGTGTGACCTTTTCCAGACTTGGATAATCCGGGTGGCCTGCTGACCGCGACCACCAGTTTCAAGGCCCATATCGCTCGCGGCGGACTGAACTATCGCTTCTAGGTGTCCAGCCCGGGTGACGTGAACAAGACCCGATAATCCAGGCTCTCGGCTGCGAACCCGTTGAGCCCAAGTCGATCCGCCGCTAGCGTGCAGCCACGACAGAACCTGCACGGGATATGGCTGAGCAATTACCCAAATTTGATGCCGCTGCCGAGCCGGTGGGGCCGGAGCCGCAGCTAGCGGCGGCCGATATTCCCCTGCTGCGGATCGAGCGCGTAGTGAAGAAGTTCGGTGCTTTCCGCGCGGTGGACGGCGTTTCGCTCGATATCCACGCCGGCGAGTTCTTCGCGCTGCTGGGCCCAAGCGGCTGCGGCAAGACCACGCTGCTGCGCATGCTTGCCGGTTTCGAGAGCCCCGACGAAGGCCGCATCCTGCTCAACGGCAAGGACATCGCAAACGTGCTGCCGCATGAGCGGCCGGTCAACATGATGTTCCAGAACTACGCGCTGTTTCCGCATTTGTCGGTGCGCGACAATATCGCGTTCGGCCTCAAACGCGCAGGCATGGCGCGCTCCGAGATCGATGCCCGCGTCGCGGAGATGGTGGCGCTGGTCAAGCTCGAAGGGCTGGAGAAACGCAAGCCCGACAACCTCTCCGGCGGCCAGAAGCAGCGCGTGGCGCTGGCGCGCTCGCTGGCGCGGCGGCCGCAAATGCTGCTGCTCGACGAGCCGCTCGCCGCGCTCGACAAGAAGCTGCGGGAGAGCACGCAGTTCGAATTGATGGAACTGCAGCGCCGGCTCGGCCTGACCTTCGTCATCGTCACCCACGACCAGGAGGAGGCGATGACGGTGGCGGGACGGATCGGCGTCATGGATTCCGGCCGCCTCGATCAGGTGGCGAGCCCGCGCGAGCTTTACGAGGCCCCTCACTCGCGCTGGATCGCCGAGTTCGTCGGCGACATCAACCTGTTCGACGGCGAGATCGAAGCGCGCGAGCACCACCGCCTGACGATCGCAACGCGCGACGCCGGAACAGTGGTAGTCGCCGAACCGCGCCAAGGCATCAGCAAGACCATCGTCTCGGTCGCGATCCGCCCCGAGAAGGTCAAGCTGTCGCGCCTCGGCCCGGCGCCGGATGCGACCGCTTCGCAGGCAATCAATCGGCTCGAAGGCATGATCACCGACGTCAGCTATCTCGGCGCGCTCACGACTTACAAGGTCAGGCTCGACTCCGGCGCTACTCTGCGCTCGTCGATGGCCAATACCGCGCAGATCGACATCGATGCCTATAACCTGAGCCAGCGCGTGGTGGCGTGGTTCACGCCGGACGATTGCCTGGTGCTGGAACAATGAGCTCCCGCCGCATCTTCGCCCGTCCGGCGCGCCTCGGCGCGATCACGCCGTATTTCTGGATGCTGCTGTTCTTCCTGGTGCCATTCGGCTTCGTGCTCAAGATCTCATTGTCGCAGACCGCGATCGCGCAGCCGCCCTATCTGCCGGTATTCGACCTCACGCAAGGCGCTGCGGCGTTCAAGGCAGCGCTGGCGGCGCTGTCGTTGGATAATTTCAGGCTGCTCGTTTCCGACAACCTCTATGTGTTCTCCTACCTGCGCAGCCTCGTCGTCGCCGTGGTCGCGACCGCGATCCTGCTCGTGATCGGCTATCCCATCGCCTACGGCATGGCGCGGCTGCCGCAGCGGTGGCAGCCAATCGCGATGATGCTGGTGATCGTACCGTTCTGGACCTCGTTCCTGATCCGCATCTATGCCTGGATCAACATCCTGCAGCATGACGGCCTGCTCAATCAAATGCTGCTATCGCTGCATCTGGTGTCAGTGCCGGTGGTGTAGGCGGCTAGCGATCTCGGCGCCTCGCCGCTCAAAGTGTTCTGGCTCATAACCTTTCCGCTGTCGCTGCCCGGCGTCGCCGCCGGCATCTTGTTGTGCTTCATTCCGATCGTCGGCGAGTTCGTGATCCCTGATCTGTTGGCGGGCTCCAATTCGCTGATGATCGGCCAGACGCTATGGCTGGAATTCTTCACCAACAAGGATTGGCCGGTGGCCTCCGCAGCCGCGATCGTCCTCTTGGTGCTGCTGGTGGTGCCGCTCGTGCTCTACGACCGGCTGCAGCGGGCGCAGCTGGAAGAGGCGCGGTGATGGGCGGCTCTCGTAGGCTCTCGCCGTTCAACGTCGCCTCGCTGGCGCTGGGCCTGGCCTTCCTGTATCTGCCGATCATCATCCTGATGATCTATTCGTTCAATGCCTCTCGGCTGGTCACGGTGTGGGGCGGCTGGTCGCTGCGCTGGTACCACGAATTATTGAACGATACGGCCATGATCGAGGCGGGGTGGATGAGCCTTCGCGTGGCCGCGATGTCGGCGACGATCGCAACCTTGCTCGGCACGCTCGCCGCCGTTGCGCTGTCGCGCGGCGAACGTTTCACAGGCCGCACGCTGTTTTCCGGCATGCTCTATGCGCCGCTGGTGATGCCCGAGGTGATCACCGGATTGTCGCTGCTGCTGCTGTTCGTGGCCGTAAACGCCGAGCGCGGCTTCTGGACGGTGACGATCGCGCACACCACGCTGACGATGTGTTTTGTGGCGGTGGTGGTGCAATCGCGGCTCGGCTCGCTCGACAGGAGCCTGGAAGAAGCCGCGATGGACCTCGGTTGCAGTCCGGCGCGGGCGTTCCTCGCCGTGACCTTGCCGCTGATCGCACCCGCGATCGCTGCGGGGTGGATGCTGGCCTTCACGCTGTCGCTGGATGATCTCGTGATCGCGAGCTTCACCACCGGTCCGGGCTCGGCGACACTGCCGATCCGGATCTATTCCGAGGTGCGGCTCGGCGTGAAACCCGAGATCAACGCGATCTGCACATTGGTGATCGCGCTGATCGCGGTGGTGATCGTGGTGGCCTCGCTCGCCACAAAACTGTCGGGCGCGCAACGCGAGACCGCCGCGCCGTTGTAAGCCGCCGTCATTGCGAGCGAAGCGAAGCAATCCATTGTCGCCGCGCAAAGGAAGAATGGATTGCTTCGTCGCTGCACTCCTCGCAATGACGTCAGAGGTATTCAGCTACGCCCCTCACGACTTCACCGCGCCCGCCGTCAGCCCTCCCACCATGTAGCGCTTGAAGGCGTAATAGATCGCGGCCGGCGGCAGTGCGTAGATGAAACCGGTGGTCATCAACAATTCCCACGGCGAATCGTCAGCGGCGAGAAAGTTGCCGAGCGCGACGGGGAGCGTGATCTCGGTGTCGTTCGACAACAACAGGAACGCGTAGAGATATTCGTTCCAGGCGAGCAGGATCGCATAGGTGCCGATCGCGACCAGCGAGGGCATCATCAGGGGAATATAGACCAGGCGGAAGATCTGCAGCGTGGTGGCGCCGTCCATGATGGCGGCTTCATCGAGCTCGACCGGCAGCTTGTCGGAGGCCTGCTTCAAGACCCAGATCGCGTAAGGTGAGGCGATGGTCACCATCGCGAGGATCAAGGCCCAGTGGTTGTTGAGGAGCCCGTAATTGCCCATGGTGCGGTACATCGGCACGGCCAGAAACGCCGCCGGAATGAAATACGTAAACAGCGCAAGATTCATCACCAGCCTTCCGCCGGGAACGCGCAAGCGCGAGATCGAGAACGCGGCGGCGGTGGCGACGAACAGCGTCAGCGCGCCGACCGCGACCGCGATCACCAGCGAATTCCAGAACTGGATGTAGAAATCGCGCAGGAAATAATGCTGCTCGCGAAACACGATTTCGAAATTATGCAGGGTCGGATGATCGGGCCACAATTTGCCGGAGAACGCATCTTCCTTGGGCGAGATCGCGAACAGGAACATGTGATAGATCGGCACCATGGTCCAGATGAACACGGGGATGCCGATCAGCAGCAGCCGGGCCTCGGTGCCGACGTCGCGCAGTGTTGGCAATCTCAAGCCTGGCAGTCTCAGGGTTGCTGGCTTCATCGCGACAACCGTTTCATCATGAAATAGACCAGCGGCAGCACGAACGGCAATGCGCAGACGATCGATGCCATCGCGAGGCTCAACTGGTCGAGCCGCAGATAGCGGATGCCGAGCGTCGCCAACACGTGGGTGAGGTCGGCCGGCCCGCCGCCGGTCAAAAGGTACACGCTGTTGAAGTCGCCGAGCGTCCAGATCATCGAGAGAAGCGTGCAGGTGACGTAGAGCGTCTGCATCGACGGCCAGGTGATGTAGCGGAATTTCTGCCACCAGGTCGCGCCGTCGACCTCGGCCGCCTCGAACAGATCGTGCGAGATCGCAAGCCGCCCGGTGATCAGGATCAAGGTCCAGAACGGCAGCGATTTCCAGATGTGCACGGCGATCGCCATGGTCAGCGCCACCGCCGGATCGTTCAGCCAGTTCGGGCCGTCCTCGCCGGTGAACTTGAAGATCAGCGTGTTGATCACGCCCCATTCCGGATTGAGCATGAAGCGCACGGACAGGATGGTCGGGATCGACGGCACCGCCCAGGGCAGGATGAACAGCACCGACAGCCATTTGATCCAGGCGCGCTGCACGACGAAGAAACCGGACAGAAACAGCGCGATCAGCATTTTGATATTGATGCCGATGACGAGAAAGATGAGTGTATTGACCGCGGCGCGGGCGAAGATCGGATCGTGATAAAGCGTGACGTAACTCGACGGCTGGCGCGCGAGCCACAGCCCGTAGCCGACGGGATAGACCACGAAGGCCAGGAACACCAGCAGATAGGGTGTCAGCAGCACGATGCCCCAGACCTGCGCCGGCGTCAGCCGCGCCGACAGCGGCGCGCCTGGGACATCGGATGCGGAGAGCGTGATCGCCATATTCGGTACTCTTAGGGAAGATGCCGGCCGCGGCTAAGCAGCCTTATCGTCATTGCGAGGAGCGGAGCGACGAAGCAATCCACACTGTCGTATCGGCGCAATGGATTGCTTCGCTTCGCTCGCAATGACGGTCTCACCGGCATCGTTTATATCAACCCGCGACTTCCTTGATCCTCGCGATCAGTTCGTCGACCGCCTTGTCGACCGGCACCTTCTCGCTCACCACGCGGTTCATGGCCTTGGCCCAGACGTTCTCGTTGTTGAGGATCGTGAACTTGTAGTTCTTGGTAAAGTCGAACGGCTGCGTGCCGCCGGTGAACTGATTATAGACCGCCTTGCGATGGCGGTCGGCCTGCCAGAACGGGCTTTGCTGGCTCGCCGTCGTCACCGGGAACCAGCGGCCGAGCGCGCCCTCGATGTAGGGTCGAAGGTTTTCCTCCTGCATCAGGAATTTGACGAACTCCTTGCCTTCCGCCTTGTTCTTGGCGTTGGCAAAGATCAAGCCGGTCTTGACGTCGGAGCGGTATTTGATCGGCGTGCCGTCCGGCATGTTGGGGAAGGACGCCGTGATGATGGTTTCCTCATAGGCCTTCTTGCCGGCCGCGCGCTGTTCGGCGGTCAATGCCGGGTTGTTGGCATCGTCGAGCCATTTGGCCGCGATCGAGATCGTGAAGTTGTGCGTCATCACGATCGTCCGGTTGTGGAACGCGACGTTGTTGTCGGGATCCTTCCAGGTGGTGGAGGAGGGCGGCGTGCAGCCCCTGACATAGGTGTCGGTATAATCCTTCAGCGCGTGGATCAACCCGTCCCGCACCTTGGGATCGTCGACCAGAAGCTTGCCGTTGTCGTCGACGAGCTTGACGTTGTAGGCATCCATGAAAGTGTAGAACGACTGGAACGAGTCGGTGGATTCCACGCCCATCGGCTGGCCGACGGCGTAGATGCGCGTGCCGGTGGCCTTGCGGATGGCGGGCTGCACCTTGTCGCACCAGAACGACCAGTAATCCTCCCATTTGGTCGGGATGTCGCTTTGCTTGAAGCCGGCCTGCTCCAGCATGTCCTGCCAGATCTGCACGTGCATGCTCTGCTGCTTCAGCGGGAAGCCGTAATAGCCCTTCTTCTTGGTCTGGTCGTTATAGAGGTAGGTGGTTTCCAGTGTGTTCGGCGCAAACGCCGATTTCATCGGCAGCAGGATGTCCGAGAGGTCTTCGAGCTTGCCCTCGAACGCCCATTTGCCCTGCGCCTGCACGTCATAAGAGTCGGAATAGGCGACGTCGGGGAGGGTGCCGGAATCCAGCGCCGCCACCGTCTTGGGGATCATGTCCTGGATGGCGTATTGTGACAATTCGACCTTGATGCCGGTCTTGGCCTCGAACTTCTTGATCGCCTCGAGCAGCGCGTCGTCCTCGGATTTGTAGAACCCCTTGCCAAACCAGACGGTGATCTTCTTTTCTTGCGCTATCGCGGGCGCCGTCGCGTACAGAAGTCCGACAGCCACCATCGCCAATGAAAGCGCGCCTAATCCCTTGGATCTCACGTCATTCTCCCTGCTGATCGCCGATGTTGTTAACCGGTTGGATAAAAGACTAGCGCATGGCGGCGGGGCGATCTAGATGCATGTTTGTCAGACGTAGGTAGTGAAGTAGTTTTCTGAAGATGCCGGCCGTAGGACGGTCAGCATTCGGTGTCGCGGCAAAGCCGGTGAGCTCCCTCTCCCCTTGTGGGAGAGGGTTGGGGTGAGGGGTTCCTATCCGCGAGTCCCGATGACGCAACCCCTCACCCGGTCGCTGCGCGATCCGACCTCTCCCACAAGGGGAGAGGTGACGCGCTTTCGCGCGTGAGCAGTACGCCGCGGCTTTACGGCTCTGTCACAACCATCTCGGAATACTGGATCGTCCGGTCATAGGCGAGCGGAAGCGACGCCGTCCTTCGGACGGCTATGCCGGACGATGACAGCGCTAAAAGCAACTGTGTTATTTCCCGTTCACGAACTGCGTCCATCGCTCCGCTTGCGACTTCGCGAGGCTTGCTTTTTCCTGCTCCAATTCGTCGACGCGCTTTGCGGCAGCGTTCATGGCCTGGGCCGCGGCATTGTAGCGGTCCACGGTCGCTTGAGACGGGAAGATGAACAGACCGTTGACCACCTTGTAGGCGCCGAATTCGGCCGCCAGCATCGCGACGTAATTTCCGTAAGCGCGGTAAAAATCTGCGCGCGCCGGCAACATCCTGGATGTGTAGGCCATGATCTCGGCGTGCTGCTTGTCGACGCTCCGCAAAAATCTGCTGACCGTGCCGTTTTCTATATGCAGGGAGCGCGCTGTTTTTTCCATGGTGTCGCGCTTGGCTTTGAGCAGCGTTGCGTAGCGCGGCAAGAGGGTCGTCGCATTGGCCTCCGCCACCTTCAGATCGCGCCGCAGCGCCTCGAGGTCATCGCGGCTCGCGTTGGCCAAATTGATATTCTTTGAAGCCAGCGGCGGCGCCACTTCATTCGACAGTTTTTCCAGTGCCGCGTCGGTTTCATCCGCCGCCCTGGTGGCCGTGGCGATGAACTGCAGGAATCTGTTTTGCGGATGCGCCCGGAGCGCCTCTTCGATCCCTTTGGCATCGCTCGCGCCCTGCAAGGCTTCCTGGCCCTCCCGCGCGTCGCTATCCTCCTGCAGCTTGCTCAACTGGAGAATGAGAGAGGCCCCGTACGAAGCGGCAACGACGCAGGCGAACAGAAAAAAGAACGCGATCCCGACGCGCCATCTCGCTTTCCGATCTGTAGGCTTCTGCATCACCGCCATCGCGATCACTTCGGGAACTACATTGCTAACAGGCAATCTAGCTGAATAATCGTTCAAAAAAGTTCCGAAGCAGTTTCCGGAACGTCACGATATCCCACGCGTTTTCTCCGAGCGCAACAACGATAGGAGAAGCGCGAAATGAAGAAGCTTTCTTACATTCTCGCTGCGTTAGCGACCATCGCGGTTGCTGCGCCTACCGTGGCTAGCGCCGAGGGATTTGGCTTCCGCATCGGTGGCGACCGCGACTGTTACGGTGACTGCTACCGCGGCCCTCGAGCCGAGTTCTACGCACATGATCGAGGGTGGCATCGCGGCTGGTACGATCGCGATGGCGACCGAACGGTAGTGATTAGGCGTCACCATTACTGGGACGACTAATACGAGATGGCCCCCTAACGGGGGCCATTTTCGTTAACGCGTAACTCGTAGGGTGGGTTAGCCGAAGGCGTAACCAACCTCGTCGACGTTATCTGAAAGTCGTATCCCGACACGATCTTAGGGTTTAGAACATGAACCTGATACTGGTTACTTCCGTCAGAGAATTGGCACCATAGGAATTGATATGAAATATGCTCTCGTTGCTTTGCCATGCGAGCCGGTCAAGACGCCCCGGAGCTAAAGGAAATGCCGCTGATTGACTGGCCGAGTATCAGCGCCTTCAGGTTGAAAACTGAAATACGGCTCGATAGGTCATCGATCGCTTCTATCGAAATCGCTTCTGTCTTGTATGGAATGGCGCCAGGCTGCGGCAGCTTATCTCGGAGCATTATGTAGAGTTCTGTGCCCATTCCTATAGGATTGTGCAAAAGCCGATTCCGCTCGTCTGCGAGACTTTGATATTCCTTCATGAGATCGTTCAACAGTTCGATTTTATGCGGCGTCATCAGGGGCGAGATTTTTCCCAAGCGCTTCAGCACGTCACTTTGCGTTCGTGTGGCTTTGAAAAAACTGAAGATAATACCGGCAGTAGTCAGATCGGTTTTGGACAATAGGCAAAAGAGAATTGCTAGACGAGTTTCGGCGTGAGCCCAATTATTTGAACATCGACCGATGGCCGCCGCCAAATCAATGTTTTCGTCTACAGGGCCACCCGTCAGCGCGCGTTGGACTGCTTCTGGATCGGTCATTTCGGGAATATCCGCGCGTGAGGTTCGATTTCACACATGAACAACGTTTCCTCTCGTTGATCCCATCGGACGTGGAAGCGGGACCGCTACATCTCGACGAGCGTCTCGGTCAGCTTAGCATCGGGAAGGTTCGGATAGAGTTTTCTTGCGCTCTCCGGAAGCATCCCCGAGAGCTTGAAAAGCTCAAGCGATCTGCGCAAATTTAGGTCAATGAAGCAGAAATGCTGAATGAGCGTTCCGAACACTCTTAAGTCGTCAGCATCGAGGCCCGGCAGCGCTGCCAAATCTTTTGGTCCCATCTTCTTGATTTTGGCTTCGACCGCATCCGTCTTCGCCGTCCTGTTTTCGTTCGGCAGCGCCATGTGTCGTCAATTCCTTGTCGCTCTGGGTCTGATGCAATGCCCGCCAGGTGGCAATATCGAGTAAGCAACCCGTTCAGCTAGTCTGGCTTGCCTAATAGTGGAACCCGCAGTTGCGGAATCAAGAGGGCCTCGCGTCTCACCCGTTTCTTAGGCGAGACCTTGAAAGAGTTTTCGTATCGGATTGGTCGACGCTTTGATTGGTCCTCTAGTTTCGGTGCCGATTCATAGGTGAGTTCAAATTGCTCGGGCTTCAATATTGCTTTCGGCTCCTCCTGGTCGCTCGCCGGCCACTTCTTAGGGGATGGCAGGGTCGTCTGCTCCAGAACCTTTTCTAAAGCCTTCTTTTCAGCAGGCTCCAGGTCCTTGGCAATCAGTTGGAGCTCATGATTGAAGCGGCCGAGCTCCTTCCGCATTTGAGCAGGAGTTAGATCATCAATCGATTTCTCAAGCCGCTCGATGTCGCTTAGGAGTCGACCTAACTTGCCAACAGTCTTGGTTCGACGCTCCAGTCGATAGACCTGCTTCTCGCTTACACCAGCTAGGTCGACCGCCTTTGCGCACACATCGGCGCCGAATGAACGGGCATCCTCACACATGTCCCTCACACCGTCTTTGACGCCTTTGTAGTTGGAGATAAGGGTGGTCGTGGCAATTAAAATAGAGGCAAACGCAGTAACTCGCCCTACCAACGAACCTTCTTCGATCTCCACGTTAATCAGTACAGACGTTTGGAAATTCCGGAGCGCAGCTCGCCGGGCGGCCTGATCCACCTTGCGTCCAAACTTCCGCATCTCTCTTTCAGCTAATCGCGTATGGAAATGAAAATACGCCTGCGCGACTCGCGCCATTAAAGCCCCCATAGCCGCAATTTCGAATTGCGGTCATAGTGCATTTAGCTAGATTGATGAACTTTTCGCGGGGCTTGATGCCCCGCTTTTACGATCGCCGCTTTCATATCGCCAGCTGACTTGATCGAGCTAGGTGCACTGTCGCCGTAATTGCAAAAGGACATCTCAACGCTTTCATCGTGGCCTTACGCAAGCATCGACAGCATAAGCGCACTGTTCGCCTGCAGTGAGCAAGCCTCCGGTCGGGCCTGTATAGTTCACCGCTGTAACTTGGCCTGACGCCATTACGATGTTGATGTTGCAGAACCGGCTGGAGGAGACAGCAGTTCCGCCATATCGATCATAACTGGCGCTTGCGACCGTCATGCCATTGCCGGACGCGTAGCCCCAAACCTCGGTGTTGCCTTCAGCGGCTTTGTTGGCTGGCGCCCCCATGCAGGTGAGAACCTGCTCTTTTGACAAGCCGACCATTTGAGCTCGGGCATCTTGAGCGACTTGAGCGCGCTGGATCGCGCAACCAGCCAGCGCGGCGCCCAGCACCACGATTCCCAGAATTCGCATTTTAGTTGTCCCCCCAGACTCCTAATAGTGTCCCGCAACCAAAAGGCGAGGGCAAGGGGCAGAGCCGCGTATAACTACGGAGAGGGCTCGGGCTTTGCTTAGCCGAAGGAGAGGTTTATCCCCGACGAACGGTGGGTTACGCTTCGCTAACCCACCCTACAAACGCGAACCCTGCAGCCGTCAATTCGGCTTGGCCGCATCCGCCGTCGGCGCAGCGGTAGCCGCAGGCGCCGCCGCATCCGGCACCACCGCCGGCTTCACGCCACCGCCCGTCAAACGCTCCAGCACCGAGCGCACCGTATCGCGGGTCTTGCGATCTTTCACCGCATCCAATAGCGGCGCCGACGCGGGCGAGCGGCGGATCAGGCTTTCGGGGTCGGGGAAGATCAGGGGATCATCCCACGGGCCCTGCACAACGAAGGGCAGCTCGAAGCCGGCCACGCCGTTCGCCGCAGTGGGCAGGCTGGCTGTACCCTTGAGATCGTATTCGCGGGTCGGCACCGAGGCGGTGCCGGTCAGGGTCACGCGCGAGGCGGGGCCTTCGATGCGGACATCCTGGGCAGTGGCGATGCCGTCGGCGAATTTCACCTCGACGGTGAGATTGTCGTAAGGCGTCGCACCCGAGCGGAAGTTGCCTGCGCCCGACAAAGGCCGGCGCTCCAGCCGCTTCAACAGCTGCTCGACGTTGAAGCCGGAAATCGCGCCGTCATGGCCGGTGAGGGTGGCGGTGCCGTCGAGCGAGGAGGCGAGCCCAAACGGGCTTGAGCCCGCCGCCGCCAGCGAGACGTTGAGATTGCCGCGCCCGGAGAGCTTGGTGATGCCGAACAATTCGGAGGCGCAGGATTGCAAATCGACGTCCATGAACTGGAACTGCGCCTTGACGTCGGCAACGGTGTCGGAGCGCGCGATGCCGAACGAGCCCCTGGCGATGCCGCCATAGACCTGCGCCTCGCCGACCGACAGCGCCAGCGCGCCGCTGCGCAAATTGGCGCCGAACGCCGTGCGCCCGAGTTTTGAGGGGCCGACCGTCACCCGCGCAGCCGAGAGCCGCATGTCGAGATCGGTCGATGACAGCGCGTTGAGATCGAACAACTGCCGGTTCCAGTCGCGCGCGCCGCTCGCGAGCAGGCGGAAGGTGGAGATATAGGGCGTGAAATCGAGCGCGTCGGCGGCGAGCGTCGCCTGCAACGTATGACGGCCATTGTTGGAATAGGTCATCACGCCCTCGGCGACATTGCCGTCGAGCTCGACATTGACATTGGTGGGGGCGATCGAGGCGCCGACCACGTTGGCGCGCGCCTTCAGCGCGAAACGGCCAAAGCCGCCGTGCCCCGGTGCCGGCTGTCCCATCCATTGCAGCGCGTTGCGCAGCGATGCCGAGTCGATGGTCAAGGTGCCTTCCATCATCGCGCTGGTGCGGTTGGCAACCGTGCCGTCGAAGGCAAGCTTCAATGGTGCACTCGACAGCCGCGCCTTCAACCCGGAACGGTCGCCCGACAGCGCTGCGACGAAATCGCTGACCGAGATCGAGCCGTCGACGCGCTCGCCGCGCCAGTCGAATTGCCCGGTTGCGGCAAACGAGCGCGAGATCGAAGGCCAGGCCAGCGAGAGATCAATATCGTCGAGCTTCTCGGAGGCATGATTGCCGGCATTCTCGTAACTGAGCGTGCCGTCCTGGATGCGGATTTCGGAGAACGAGACCTGGTTGTCGGCGCCGGGCTTCATGGTGCGCGCGATGGTCTGGATAAACGGCGTCCAGTTGCTCTCGCCATCGGCTGCCTGCGTGACGAGGATCTGCGGGCGCAGCATCATGACGTCGGCGATCTCGAAGCGCTGCAGCAAGAGCGGCAGCAATCGCAGATTCGCGGTCAGGACGTCGACGCGCAGCGCCGGATCGGCGGTGCCGCCGCCCTTCAAGCCGACGTCATGGAAGGAAACGTAGCTGCCCGGAAACACCGAGATGTCGATATTGCCCTTGACGGCAAACTCGAGGCCCGTGACAGCGCGGATCTGCGCCTCCACCGCCTGGCGCAGCGCGTCGCGATTGATCAGCCAGGAGGTCAGGATCAGCCCGGTCAGCGCCAGGCCGAGCAGCGCCGCGATCGGCGTCCCCAGCCGCTTCATTGCTTGGGCCATCGTCAATGCGGCATTTCCTGATTGGGGTCCTGATCGGCGGGTTAGCGCTGCCGGCTCGTTGTTAGATAGCGGACGGGCAGGCGGTCCGAACCCATGCTTACCCCCGTGCCAACCCCTGCAACTTGAAGGGTTTTCTTGACGCTTTCAAGGCCGTCCGTAGTGTTCCGGGGCGGCCCTTTCACGCCAAATGCCCCGTCATTGACGCGTTGCGAAGATTTCGCCTAATAATTCTGACGTCCCTCCAGCAGGTCGTGTTTTTCATGAAAAAGGTTTACCCCGGCGCCAAATCGGCTCTCGACGGCATTCTCAAGGACGGCATGATGATCATGTCGGGCGGCTTCGGCCTGTGCGGCATCCCCGAAACCTTGTCGGATGCGATCCGCGACGCCGGGGTCAAGAACTTGACCGTCATCTCCAACAATGCCGGCGTCGACGGCATCGGGCTGTCCCGCCTGCTCGAGACACACCAGATCAAGAAGATGATCTCGTCCTATGTCGGCGAGAACAAGCTGTTCGCGCAGCAATACCTCGCCGGCGAGCTGGAACTCGAATTCAATCCGCAGGGCACGCTGGCCGAGCGCATCCGCGCCGGCGGCGCCGGCATCCCGGCCTTCTACACCAAGACGGGCGTCGGCACCTTGATTGCCGAGGGCAAGGAGGTGAAGGAGTTCGACGGCGAGCGCTACATCATGGAGCGCGGGCTGGTCGCCGACCTCGCCATCGTCCACGCCTGGAAGGGCGACACCGCGGGCAATCTGATTTACCGCAAGACCGCGCGCAATTTTAACCCGATGATGGCGACCGCGGCCAGGGTCACGGTGGCCGAGGTCGAGCATCTGGTGCCCGCAGGCGAGCTCAATCCGGACCACATCCACACGCCCGGCATCTTTGTGAAGCGCATCGTCGAGGTCGGCACCACCAAGAAGCGCATCGAATTCCGCAACACCCGCCCGCGGCCCTCTAGCGCGCCCGCGGCCGCAACGGGAGTAGAAATCTAATGGCCTGGACCCGCGAACAAATGGCGGCGCGCGCCGCCAAGGAATTGCGCGACGGCTACTACGTCAACCTCGGCATCGGCATTCCGACCTTGGTGTCGAACTATATCCCCGAGGGCATGGACGTGAACCTGCAGAGCGAGAACGGCATGCTCGGCATGGGGCCGTTCCCTTACGAGGGCGAGGAAGATCCTGATCTGATCAATGCCGGCAAGCAGACGGTGAGCGAATTGCCGTCGACGAGCTATTTCTCGAGCGCCGATTCCTTTGGCATGGTGCGCGGCGGGCATATCGACCTCTCGATCCTGGGCGCGATGCAGGTGGCGCAGAACGGCGATCTCGCCAACTGGATGATTCCCGGCAAGATGGTCAAGGGCATGGGCGGCGCGATGGACCTGGTCGCGGGCGTCAAGCGCGTCGTCGTGGTGATGGAACATTCCGCCAAGGACGGCCCGAAGCTGTTGAAGAAGTGCAACCTGCCGCTGACCG
>VAZG01000112.1 GCA_005885285.1 Alphaproteobacteria bacterium
CCAACTCCCACATACTGCGGAATTCCTTTGTCGCTCGGTCGAGTACGGACAGCGTGCCTTCCGCGACACCGAAATAGGCGCCATGCAGATGAAGCCCGCCTCGCTCGACCGGCGTTCGCACAAAGGGAAACGTCATCAGATTTTCGAGTGAGCGGAACACCGCAGCTTTCTCGATCCTGACGGTGAAATCATGCATCGTCTCATGATCGCGCTGCTCGACGACTTCGCCCGGCTTGACGAACATCGCCATCCACTTGCCGATGAAATCGCCGGGCGACAGCGGCTCGATCTTGTCGATAAACGCGCGGATCCCGCCGCACTGCGCGTGGCCCAGCACCACGATATGCTTCACCCGCAGCACCGAAACCGCGTATTCCAGCGCTGCCGAGACGCCATGCGCGCCGGGGTCGGGCTGATAAACCGGCACCAGATTGGCGACATTGCGTACCACGAACAATTCGCCGGGGCCGGCATCGAAGATCACCTCCGGCGATACCCGGGAATCGCAGCAGCCGATCACCATCGTCTCGGGCGATTGCCCGCGCACCGACAAATCACGGTAGCGCGACTGTTCGGCAGGCAACCGTTGCGAGGCGAAGGTCCGGTAGCCGTCAATCAATTGTTGTGGGAACGGGCTCATGGCTACGGCATAACCATATGCGGCATGCCGTCACAAGCCTTTCGATTAGGCAGATGAAGTGTTATCGCGTGGGCAGAGAATTGCTGAAGGAACCCGTCCATGACCCATCCGCGCCGCAGCCTGTTGTTCATGCCGGGATCGAACGCGCGGGCCCTGGAAAAAGCGCGCGTGCTTCCCGCCGACGGCCTCATCCTCGACATCGAGGATTCGGTTGCCCCCGATGCCAAGGCGAAAGCGCGAGAGCAGATCGCGGAGGCGATTGCGGCGAAAGGTTTTGGCAAGCGCGAGATCTGGATCCGAACCAACAGTCTGGAATCGCAATGGTGGGCCGATGACGTCGCCATGGCCGGAAAGGCAAAACCCGACGGCATCCTGGTGCCGAAGGTTTCCAGCGTGGACGATCTTAACAAGATCGGCGACCGCTTGCAGGCGATTGGCGCCGATGTCTCGATCAAGGTCTGGGCGATGATCGAGACCGCGCGCGCCGTGCTGGATGCCGCCAAGCTGGCGGCCGCGTCGCGTGATCCAAAAACGCGGCTCGCCGGTTTCGTGTTCGGCCCGAACGACATTTCGCGGGAGACGCGGATCAAGATGCAGCCGGGCCGCGCCGCCATGATCCCGATGATCACGCATTGCATCCTGGCGACGCGGGCGCATGGCCTCGAAATTCTCGACGGGCCCTACAGCGATTTTTCCAATGTCGACGGGTTCGCGCTGGAATGCGCGCAAGGCCGCGATCTCGGTTTCGACGGCAAGACGCTGATCCATCCCGGCCAGATCGTGGCTTGCAACGCAATCTTCACGCCCAGCTCGATGGACAGATGGTGGAGCGGCTGCACGCCGAGATGGCGCGTCGCACGATCGAGATCGCGGATGCGATCGGCGCGATGGGGAATTGAGCGGGCGATTTGCCGCAGGATCGGTCGAGCCGAACTGATTGCAGGGAAACTACGACCTAAACCGCTCCATCGCCCATGCATGGAGGCTGCCGGCGACCGGCGGCTTTTTGGTGCGGCCTTTTCCGGAAATGTGCAACCCGATAATGTCGGGATCGCGGATCAGCGCAGAGTAATCCGACCGTTCGAAGAAAAGCTTCGGCTCGGAGTGCACCGCATAGAACGATTTCTTCGGCAGTGCGCAGCGCAGCTCGCCGGTTCGGCGGGCCAGCTCGGTCAGCGCCGCCGGACCGTAAATCGCGATGCGAATGTCGGAGACACGGCGCGATCCGCCCCGTAAACGATGCAACGCGAAAGTCAGGCGATGGAGCGGTGCCAGCCAATCCGGCGTCAACTCCTCCTGCTGCATCAGCTTTTCGAATGCTGCGACGATTGGATCGCCTGGCGGCAGGTAAAGCACGGCGTTGCCAAGCCGGCGCGGCCGCTCCCAGGCGAAAAAGGGCTTTGTCTTGTCGATCTCGACGGCTTTGAGCAAGAGCACGTCGGCATCGAGCCACAGGCCGGCGTGACGCGCCATCAACCGCATTCTAAAAAAATCGCTGAACTGCAGAACAGTCCAGTCGCGCCATGTCCCGTCCGGTTGCGCCGGGCGCAATTTTTCAGCGAACGAATGCGGCAGGATCGCTTCCGCTTCGGCGTTGCCGACGCCGTCGGGCAAGCCCGCGAGCGGCTCAAAACTGTAGACGGTGACTTTGTGGCCCGCAGCTACCTGCGATCTCAGGCAGGCCAGGCGAAACTCATCGAGTGGGCCATGCCAGAAGGTGGCGACGTCAGCCAGCATGCGTCACCTTCTAACCGGCAGCAGTCGATTCGGATCAGACCCAGGCGCGCTCGGCCTTCGCCTTGGCCTCATAGGCGTCGATCGACGACTTCTTTTCCATGGTCAGCCCGATGTCGTCGAGGCCGTTCATCAGGCAGTGCTTGCGGAACGGATCGATCTCGAATTTCACCTTGCCGCCGTCCGGGCCGCGGATCTCCTGGTTGGCAAGGTCGATGGTCAGCGTCGCATTGGCGCCGCGCTCGGCATCGTCGAATAATTTGTCGAGGTCGTTCTGGCTGACGCGAATCGGCAGGATGCCGTTCTTGAAGCAGTTGTTGTAGAAGATGTCGCCGAACGAGGTCGAGATCACGCAGCGGATGCCGAAATCCAGGAGCGCCCACGGCGCGTGCTCGCGGCTCGAGCCGCAGCCGAAATTATCGCCGGCGACCAGCACCTTGGCATTGCGGTACGCCGGCTTGTTGAGGATAAAATCCGGGTTCTCGCTGCCGTCGTCCTTATAGCGCTGTTCCGCGAACAGCCCCTTCGCAAGGCCGGTGCGCTTGATGGTCTTCAGGTACTGTTTCGGGATGACCATGTCGGTGTCGACATTGATGATCTTCAGCGGCGCCGCGACGCCTTCCAGTGTGGTGAACTTTTCCATCGATCGCACTTCCCCTTAGAGCCAAGGCTGGTGTTTATCGCGAACGCGGCGATCTTTAAAGGCCAAATCGCGCTGGGCTAGTCGGTATCGACCTCGATGGCTGCCATGTCGTCGTCGGAGAGCCCGAAATGATGGCCGATCTCGTGGATCAGCACGTGGCGGACGATATGACCAAGCGTCTCGTCATGTTCGGCCCAATAGTCCAGGATCGGGCGGCGGTACAGCCAGATCATGTTGGGCAAGCGGGCGATGTCGTCATGGCTTTGCAACGGCAGGCCGGTGCCCTGGAACAGGCCGAGCAGGTCGAATTCGCTTGCCGCCTCCATCTCATCGAGCACCTCGTCCGTCGGGAAATCGTCGACGCGGACGATCACGCCTGCACAGAGATCGCGAAAACGCCGCGGCAGGCGCTCGAAAATCTCGTGCGCCATGGTCTCCATCTCGGCCAATGAGGGGGCTTTGAGCGCGCTCCACATGCCGCCTGTTTAGCGCGGGTTCCGCATGGCTGCATATCGGATTTTTGGCGAGTTGACGCAGGCCGCGAAAACGGAGACCGTGCGCCCCGATAACGGGTTGGGATGAGGGTCATGACTTTGATCAGGACGACGGCAGTACTGATGGCTCTCGTGGGGATTTTTTCCGTGGCACCGACAGGGGCGAAAGCGCAAACCGCGCCCGCGGCGATCCGCCTCGCCCAGGCGGTGCCGCCGGATGCCTCCACGCCGCGCCGCGTTCGCAAGCCGCCGACCCGGCTGCGGGTTTATCCGCGCTATGACCGCTATGACCAATGGCCCGACAACGTCTATCCCCGATACAATCCCGGCCCGAATGCGGTGCGTGAGTGCAATGCCACTTACGTGCAGGAATATCGGCCGAGCGGCACCGTCATCGTGCCGCGCATGAGCTGTTACTGGCGCGGCGGCTGATTTCTTATTTTCTAGTGTCGTCGCACCGCGCCGATCAATCCGGCCCCGATCACGAGCGCCACGGCTCCATAGACCAGAATAGCCATCGTGAGTTGGGTGAAGCTGCTGGCGGTGCCCGGGCGTGCGCCGGGCCCTTGCGAAGCGAAGGCCGCGCTCGTCCATAGCGAACAACTCAGGGTCAATGCGGTGCGTGCGAGCGCCGTTGCTTGTTGTCCTGCGCGAGACGTTGTCATGACGATCTCCTGCGATAAAAATTTCCAGAAGATACGGGCGACAGCCTACGCCGGTTTTGCGCGCCGGCGGTGAAAATGTTGTCGCGTCGCGCTATCGCGCAATTCCTTCTGCCAGCAGCACGATTCCTTCGGCGCCGGCTTTGCGGTCTTTGGAGATTTCCAGATATTCCGGCGAAGAAGCCCAGGCGCGGAACGCAGACTCATCGGGAAACGACATCAGCACCAGCTTGTCGCGATCCCAGTTGCCTTCCAGCACCGCGGGGTTTTCGTCAGCGGATAACAGCCGGCCGTTGAATTTCCTGAACACATCGAAGAACCGCGCCTGGTAGCGGTCATAAGCCGCGCGATCCGTCATCTTGAGCTGCACGATCACATAGACGGTCATTCCGTTCTCCTCGATGTCGCGCTCAATATCGCCGCAAGTTTCTTTTTCAAGCGCGGCACGCGCACCGATGAGGCAAGCACGTCTGCGATCAATGTCGCGTCCGAGATGAACGAGGACCGCGGGGGTGCCTTAGCCTCTCAGGCGGACGACCATTACCGCGCTCAATCCCAGTTCTTGAATTTCCAGGACCTCAGCTTCCATGGCGTCAACGTCTCTAGCCGCCACTGGACCCAGCGGTCCGGCGGCCAATGGCTGAGGCGCGAAGTTTCCTTGGTCTCGGCCGGCGCCGCGACGCGCTCCGTGAAGCGGCGGCGGTTCTGCCGCGTCGCCTCGCTGATCATATCGATGAATTCGGCTTTTTCGGCCATGACCGGCTCCTTCGCGAAGCGTCACGCTTTCGCAAGCGGCCAGTCTGCTCCCCTCTGCTTAAGGAGCCGTTGCCAAAACGGCTCCAGGTTGAGGCACTTCTATTTTGCCGCGTTTTCTTGACGCGAACCGGTATCCACCCCGCTATCCAAGTCCGGGGCAGGTTTTCGCTCGAAAACGCTATGCTACCGCCATTCCCTGATATCGACAAAATGGCCGGCGATTGCGGCCGCCGCGGCCATGGCGGGCGAGACCAGATGGGTGCGGCCCTTAAAGCCCTGGCGGCCCTCGAAATTGCGGTTCGAGGTCGAGGCGCAGCGCTCCTCCGGCTTCAGCTTGTCGGGGTTCATGGCGAGGCACATCGAGCAGCCCGGCTCGCGCCACTCGAAGCCGGCCTTGATGAAGATCTTGTCCAGTCCCTCGGCTTCCGCCTGCTCCTTCACGATGCCCGAACCCGGCACGATCATGGCGTCGACATTGCCGTTGACGGTCTTGCCCTCGGCGATCTTGGCGGCGGCGCGCAAATCCTCGATTCGGCCGTTGGTGCAGGAGCCGATGAAGACGCGGTCGAGCTTGATGTCGGTGATTTTGGTTCCCGCCTTCAGGCCCATGTATTTCAGCGCGCGATGCTTGGAGAGCCGCTTGGCTTCATCCTCGATCTTGTCTGGATCAGGCACCATGCCGGTGATCGAGACGACGTCCTCGGGCGAGGTGCCCCAGGTCACGACCGGCGGCAATTTTGCCGCATCCAGCCGGATCTCGTGATCGAAATGCGCGCCGTCGTCGGAGCGCAGCGTTTCCCAATAGCGCATCGCCGCGTCCCAGGCCTCGCCCTTCGGTGATTTCGGCCGGCCGCGCAGGAATTCGAACGCCTTTTCATCCGGCGCGATCAGGCCGGCGCGCGCGCCGCCCTCGATCGACATGTTGCAGACGGTCATGCGGCCCTCCATCGAGAGCGCACGAATCGCCTCGCCGGCATATTCCAGGACATAGCCGGTGCCGCCGGCGGTGCCGATCTCGCCGATGATCGCGAGGATGACGTCCTTGCCGGTGACGCCCTCGGGCAATTTGCCGTCGACGATTGCGCGCATGTTCTTGGCTTTTTTCGCGATCAGCGTTTGCGTCGCCAGCACGTGCTCGACTTCCGAGGTGCCGATGCCGTGCGCCAGCGCGCCGAAGGCGCCGTGGGTCGAGGTGTGGCTGTCGCCGCAGACGATGGTGGTGCCGGGCAGCGTAAAGCCCTGCTCGGGGCCGATCACGTGGACGATGCCCTGCCGCTTGTCGAACTCGTTGTAGTATTCGATGCCGAATTCTTTGGCGTTCTCCGCCATCACCCGCATCTGCTCGATGCTCTCCGGATCGGGGTTGGGCTTTGAGCGATCGGTGGTGGGGATGTTGTGATCGACCACCGCGAGCGTTTTCTCGGGCGCGCGCACCTTGCGTCCCGTGGTGCGCAGGCCTTCGAACGCCTGCGGCGAGGTCACCTCGTGGACGAGATGGCGGTCGATATAGATCAGGCAGGTGCCGTCGTCGGCTTCGTGAACCAGATGGTCGTTCCAGATCTTGTCATACACAGTGGTCGGTTTGGGCATGAGCGTTAGCTCCAAAGAAATTCTGTTTTGAACGGTTAGGCGCGATCACGCGCTACGGAAGCGAAAAATCGGCGCAGCATCAATGCGCGCGAATAAGTTCCGATGTCGCCGAGGTCGCAAAGCGTCCGAAGAAGCGGCCGGGCAGGCGCGAGCGATCGTCGATCACGATGGGTGCGACGCGCCGACAAGCCGTGCTGGTCTGACCTGGAACCATTTCAATTTACTAACACAGGGTCACACGCCGCGACAATCAATCGATCGCCGATAGGTTAGATAGTGTGCCGCAACAAAAAAGCGCGGGACGTGGTCCCGCGCTTTTCGTCAAATCCATTCGAGAGCTTTGGAACTACTCGCCGACGGCGGTGGCGCGCTCGGTCTTCTCGACGATGCGGGCCGACTTGCCGCGCAGATTGCGCAAGTAATACAGCTTGGCGCGGCGCACCTTGCCGCGGCGCACTACCTTGATCGAGTCGATCATCGGCGACATCACCGGGAACACGCGCTCCACCCCTTCGCCGTAGGAGATCTTGCGCACCGTGAAGCTCTCGTTGAGCCCGCCGCCGGAGCGGCCGATGCAGACGCCTTCATAGGCCTGCACGCGGGTGCGGTCGCCTTCGACCACCTTGACGTTGACGATCAGAGTGTCGCCGGGCCCGAACTCCGGAATCGTTTTGCTCGCCGACAGTTTGTCGAATTGCTCTTTTTCGAGCTGTTGAATGAGGTTCATTGAAATCTCCATCGGCGGCGCGCCCAGCCGACGCGGGCTGCGTTCTATCCTGCTGTCACTTCGCGGAATTGGCGCTCGTATAAGGCAAAGGCGCGGGCTTGTCACCCGTCCGTCGTGCTTTTTGGCCCTTTTCGGCCACCCCAAAGATCCGGCCGCCGCGCCCGCGTCAGCGCCTCGGCCTCCGCCTGCCGCCAGGCCGCGACCTTGGCATGATCCCCCGAGGTGAGGATGTCCGGGATCGGGCGGCCCTCGAAGGTCTGCGGACGGGTATATTGGGGGTATTCCAGTAGCCCCTCGGAAAAACTCTCATCCGCGCCCGATTCGCACTTTCCCATCACCCCCGGCAGCAGGCGGACGCAGGCATCGATCAGCGCCATGGCGGCGATCTCGCCCCCGGACAGCACGTAATCGCCGACCGATACCTCCTCGAGCGCCCGGGCTTCGATCACCCTTTGGTCGACCCCCTCGAACCGGCCGCAGACGATCAGCGGGCCAAGTCCGGCGGCGAGTTCCGCAACCCAGGACTGGGTCAATGGCCGACCCCGCGGGCTCATCAAGAGGCGCGGTCGATCGGAAGCGACGCCGGCCGCATCAATGGCGGCCGCGAGCACGTCCGCGCGCAGTACCATGCCCGGACCGCCGCCAGCCGGCGTATCGTCGACGCTGCGGTGGCGGTCAGTGGCCGAATCCCGGATATCGCGCGTCTCCAGCGCCCAGAGGCCCGACGACAGCGCCCTGCCGGCAAGGCTGACGCCGAGCGGCCCCGGAAACATCTCCGGAAACAGGGTGAGCACGGTCGCGCGCCATATGGTTGGGTTCGAATTCATCGGCTGTTGTTACGGCACTACTGCCGTGAGATCGAGGCCTTGCATCAAGGCGGCGGCCGCGACCGCCTGCCGGAAGTCGGCCAGCTTGAACGTCGTAACCACGATCTTTTTGAGATCGAGCAAGCCGTCGGCGGCGAGCCCCGCGAGCTGGCCCGGCGCGGTCCGCTCATACATGAATTGACCCACCACCTCCCAGTCGTTCGCCAGCATTTCGCGGAACGAGATTTCAAGCGGCACCTCGGCGCTGCCCATCAGCACCAGACGGCCGCCGCGCTTGAGCGCGCGCAGGCTCGATAGCGTGGTCGAGGTGCTCCTGGCGGCACCGAGCAAATCGAGCGCGACGTCGGCACTGCCACCGGCGGCATGCCGGATGACGACGAGATCGTGTGCGGCATCCCCGGTGACGACGGCAGGAATGACGCGCGGGCCGAAGGCTTGGCGCAAACCTTCCAGCGCTTCGCGCTTGCGCCCGACCGCGACCACGCGTCCGGCGCCCATCGCGACCGCAAGCATGACCGCGCCGGAACCGAAATAGCCGGTCGCGCCGTTGACGACGATGGTGTGGCCGCCGCGCAAGCCAGCGCGTTGCAGGCCGCCGAACGGCACGATCAGTTTGGCCAGCCCGATCAGTTCGCTGGCCGGTTTATCGTCCAGTCCGGCCAACGGCGTGACACAGGCCGCCGGCCAATGCGCGATCTCGGCAAACACGCCGTCGCGCCAGCGCATCTGCATTGCCAGCGCCGCCGGTGTGGTCACGGTTGCGGTGAGCCCGATCAGGATTTGCGGCGGTTCACGCTCGGGCACGTCGCCACGCAAATGCGGGCTCAGGAAAACCCGGTCGCCGCTCTGCACATGGCTGACATTGTCGCC
Organism: Alphaproteobacteria bacterium; assembly: GCA_005885285.1. Classification (GTDB taxonomy): domain Bacteria; phylum Pseudomonadota; class Alphaproteobacteria; order Rhizobiales; family Xanthobacteraceae; genus Bradyrhizobium. Next base: position 8,944 of record VAZG01000112.1, read on the forward strand.
GGCCGCGATCACCCGTGCGATCGCGTTGGTGCCCGGTACGAACGGCATCGGCGGCAGGCTGTAGGGCACTGAGCCCGACAGCACCCGGCCCATGTAGGACAAGACCATGCCGGCTTCGATGCGAACCAGCACGCCGTCCGCCGCGGGCCTTGGCGTTTCAACCTCATCGAACCGCAAGTCGTTATGCGCATGCAAGCGCCACGCTTTGTGGGTGTTTGCCATCGCCGTCACTCCCAAATCGCGTCGCAATTAAATCAGGCCGCCGCCGGATCGTGGCCCTCGATCTCCTCCGGCAATTCGATCACCACGCGGCCGCCGGCGAGATCGACCGTGGGCACCACGGCATTGGTGAACGGCAGCAGCAGGGTCGCGCCATCGGGCGGCGCGATCTCGATGATATCGCCGGCGCCGAAATTGTGGATCGCGACCACGCGGCCGAGCGGCGCGCCGGCCGCCGTCACGGCGGCGAGCCCGATCAGATCGGCGTGGTAATATTCGTCCTCCTCGGTCGCCGGCAATTTTTCTCGCGCGACATAGAGTTCGAGACCATTGAGGCGCTCGGCCTCGTCGCGGGATGTGATGCCTTTTAGCGTCGCAACCAGATGATCCCCGGCTTGGCGCGCGCTTGCCACTTCGAACTGCCGCGCGCCGTCTTTCGTTGTGAGCAGGCCGTAACGCGTCACGGCCAACGGATCTTGCGTAAACGTCCACAGCTTCACGGCGCCGCGCACGCCATGCGCGGCGCCGATCCGGGCGACGCAGATCGACGCTGCCACGCTCGCTCGCCGTTACCGCTTACGCCGTCTTGGCGGCGGCTTCGGCCTGGGCCTTGCGCTCCTTGCGCGGCACGGCTTTTTCCGGATTCTTGCGCGGGGTGCGCTTCGCAACGCCGGCGGCATCAAGGAAACGCATCACCCGATCGGACGGCTGCGCGCCCTTGGCAAGCCAGGACTTCACCTTGTCCATGTCGAGCTTCAACCGCGCCTCGTTGTCCTTCGGCAGCAGCGGATTGAAATGCCCGAGCCGCTCGATGAAGCGACCGTCGCGCGGAAAGCGCGAATCGGCGGCGACGACATGATAGACCGGACGCTTCTTGGTGCCTGCGCGAGCAAGGCGGATAACAACTGACATTTGGTTCTCCTATCGAGTTCGAATCGTGTGCGGTTTGTTTTCGGTATTTCTCGTCATTGCGAGGAGCGAAGCGACGAAGCAATCCAGTCTTTCTTGGGCTCCATGGATTGCTTCGCTGCGCTCGCAATGACGAAAGAGGTCATTTCTTCTTCCCCGGGGAACCGCCGAGACCCGGCAAGGTCGGCTTGCCGCTCAGCCCGGTCAGTCCCGGCAGGTTGGGTAGTCCCGAGCGCAGGCCGGGTGGAAGATCTTTTGGCAGCGACGGCATGCCGCCTTGTCCTGCGCCGCCCGGCATTTTCTCGGCCATCGCCTTCATCTGTTCCGGCGACGGCATGCCGCCGCCAAAGCCCATCGCCTGCGCGATGCCGGCAAGCGGGCCGCGCTTGCCCGAACCCATGGCCTTCATCATGTCCGCCATGTTCCGGTGCATCTTCAGAAGCTTGTTGACCTCCTCGACCTTGACGCCGGCGCCGGACGCGATCCGCTTCTTGCGGCTCGCTTTGAGGATATCGGGGTGCTTGCGCTCGGCCCGTGTCATCGAATCGATCACCGCGACCTGGCGCTTGATGATCTTGTCGTCGATGCCGGCATTGGCGATCTGGTTCTTCATCTTGGCGATGCCGGGCATCATCCCCATCAGCCCCGAGATGCCGCCCATGTTCGCCATCTGCAGCAATTGCTCGCGCATATCGGCAAGGTCGAACTGGCCCTTGCGCATTTTCTCCGCAACGCGCGCGGCCTTCTCGGCATCGATATTCGCCGCCGCTTTCTCGACCAGCGACACCACGTCGCCCATGCCGAGAATGCGTCCGGCGATCCGGCTGGGGTGGAAATCCTCCAGCGCGTCGGTTTTTTCACCGGTTCCGATCAGCTTGATCGGCTTTCCGGTGACCGCGCGCATCGACAGCGCGGCGCCGCCGCGGCCGTCGCCGTCCACTCGCGTCAGCACGATGCCCGTCAGGCCGACGCGCTGGTCGAACGCGCGCGCGAGGTTGACCGCGTCCTGGCCGGTCAGCGAATCCGCGACCAACAGCACTTCATGCGGATTGGCGGCCGATTTGATGCTGGCTGCTTCCGCCATCATCTCTTCGTCGAGGGTGGTTCGCCCGGCGGTATCGAGCAGCACCACGTCATAGCCGCCGAGCTTGCCGGCTTCGAGTGCGCGCTTGGCAATCTGCGGCGGCAGCTGTCCGGCCACGATCGGCAGCGTTGGGATGTCGAGGTCGCGCCCGAGCACGGCCAGTTGCTCCATCGCCGCCGGACGATAGACGTCGAGCGAAGCCATCAGCACCTTGCGCTTGTCGCGCTGGGTCAGGCGCCGCGCGAGCTTTGCGGTGGTGGTGGTCTTGCCGGACCCCTGCAGGCCGACCATCATGATCGCGACCGGCGGCACCGTGTTGAGGTCGATGGTCTGGCCGTCAGAGCCGAGCGTGGCGATCAGTTCGTCATGGACGATCTTGACCACCATCTGGCCGGGGGTGACCGACTTGACCACGGTCGCGCCAACCGCCTGCTCGCGGACCCGTCCGGTGAAGCCTCTCACGACCTCAAGCGAGACGTCGGCTTCCAAGAGCGCGCGGCGTACCTCGCGCATCGCGGCGTCGACATCCACTTCCGAGAGCGAACCGCGCCCCGTCAGCCGATCGAGAATGCCACCAAGTTTTTCCGACAGACTATCGAACAATGCCGTTGTCCTGTGTTCCAAACACTTTCGCGCCCGAGGGCGCATCGCGCTGTCGGGCGTTGGCCTCCGGCCTCCAGGGCCGGGCGGCGGGGTCGAAAAGAAACTCTTTCCGATGAAGTGCCGCCTTAAACCCCCGCAAGCTCCAAAAGTCAAGGAAACTTGCGCAAAAGCGGCATTTCCGTGGGCTCTACGCCCCTTGCCGAAACCGGTGTTTTGAGGCCAATCGGGGCATGAAAATCACTCGCCGCCGCCTTCTTGGATTGCTTGCCGGCACCGCCGCGGCCATCGGCGTGCCGGCCATCTGGATTTCCCGCATGAAAACCTATTCCGGGCCGGTATCAGATCATTTCGACGGTCTGCATTTTCTCGATCCCGACGGTTCGCCACCGAAATCGCTTCTGGAGCTGCTGCGCTGGCAATTCGGGAGTGGCCGGCAGCGCGCGTCCTGGCCCGATTGGGTGCCGAGCCCCTATGCCGATACGCCGCCCGCGAAGGTCACCGGAGACAAGGTAAGGCTGTCCTTTGTCGGACATGCGAGCTGGCTGATCCAGGCCTCCGGCGTGAACCTTCTGATCGATCCCGTCTGGTCGATGCGCGCCTCGCCTTTTACCTTTGCCGGACCGAAGCGGCACAACGACCCCGGCATCGCGTTCGACGCACTGCCGAAGATCGACGTCGTGCTGGTATCGCACGGCCACTACGACCATCTCGATGTCGCGACGCTGTCGAGGTTAGTGGAAAAATTCTCGCCACGCGTGATCACCCCGCTCGGCAATGATGTCACCATGCGAAAAGCCGACGGCGCCATCAAAGCGGAAAGCTTCGACTGGAAAGACCGCGTCGAGCTCGGCAGCGGCCTGGCGGTGACGCTGGTGCCGACGCGGCACTGGTCGGCGCGCGGGCTGTTCGATCGCAACAAGGCGCTGTGGGCGAGTTTCGTGCTGGAAACGCCGATGGGCAAACTCTACATCGTCTCCGATTCCGGCTACGGCGATGGCACGCACTTTCGCAACGTGGGCCAAGCGCACGGCCCGCTGCGGCTCGCGATCCTGCCGATCGGCGCCTATGAGCCGCGCTGGTTCATGCGCGACCAGCACATGAATCCCTCAGACGCCGTGAAGGCGCTGGCCGATTGCGGCGCGCAACACGCGCTTGCCCATCACCATGGCACGTTCCAGCTCACCGACGAGGCCATCGACGCGCCGGTGATCGCGCTCGGTGAGGCGCTCGATGCAGCAAGAATCCCGCGCGAAAAATTTGCCGTGCTGAAGCCGGGACAGGTGGTGGAGATCTAATCAGAGCCTCATGCTGAGGAGGCGCGATAGCGCCGTCTCGAAGCACGAGGCCGAGTACCATCCTTCGAGATGCGCGAAACCGCGCTCCTCAAGATGAGGTCCGTGGGTGGCTTGCGAATTCTACTGCCCCTGCTTGATCGCCCAGGACACATTGACCGCGACCGAGAGCGTCTCTTCGCCCTGTGCCACTGGGGCTATCGCCATCGGCGCCGCCATCTTGGAGCGGAACAGCGGGCCCGGCGAACCCCCCTCGGAAATGCTGAGCGGCGCGCCCAGCGTGACGCCGGCGGCCTTGGCGTAGATCTCCGCCTTGCGACGGGCATCGGCGACCGCCTGAGTTCGAGCGTCGTCGAGCAGCTTCGAGGCCTGCGAGACCATGAAGTTGATGCCGCCGATATCGTTGGCGCCGGCGGCGACCAGCGTATCGATTACATTGGCAACCTTGGTGATGTCGCGCAGGCGGATGGTGACGCGGTTGTTGGCGTGATAGCCGACGATAGGCGCCGGCCCCGAACGATTCGGCGGATATTGCGGCTGCAGCGACAGCCGCGAGGTCTGATAATCCTTTTCCGCGACGCCGGCGGCCTTCAGCGCCGACAGCACCTTGGCCATCGCCGCGTTGTTGACTTCAGATGCCTCGCGCGCTGTCTTGGCATCCGATGCGACGCCGGCATCGACCTGCGCCAGATCCGGCGGCACCGATATGGTCGCCTCGCCGGTGACGGAGATTGCGGACGGAAAATCGGACTGCGCCCGCGCCGGAGCGGCCAGCAGCGCTGTGGCAGCGACGCAAGCAGCAACAATCAAGCCGCGGGGCGTCATCGCTTTCATTTCAGCGGCACGTAGACGTCGATGACGAGCTTGTCCTCGGCGGTCTTGAGCGGATTTTCAGCGCCTTGCCTTCAGGCGATTTGGCGATGCTCATGTCCCTGGTGAGATTCTTTGGGTCCTGCTCGACCGGGATTTCCGCCAGATAGGTGAAGCCGGTATCGTCGGTCGAGGTGTAGACGATCATCGCATTGCCCGACGGTTTGATGCCCTGCTTCTCCAGCAGGGCTGACAGCGTCTTGAAGGAATCGATCAGGGTATCGAACGCGGAATCCCAGTTCGCGGTGCCCTTGACGATCACCACTTTCTTCGGCTCGAGCGTGATCTGTTCACCGAAGGGATCGGCTGTCTGAACCGGACTGGCGGCAGGCGGCGCAGCAGCCGCCGGCGGGGCGGCCGGAGCGGGGCTCGCGGGTGGGGCAGGCGCTGTCGATGGCGCAGGGGTCGTGCCGGGCGCGGGCGTTGCCGCCGGCGGCGGCGTGCTCGCCGCAGGCGGCGATTGGGCCAGCGCCGGCGAAAACCCGAGCCAGATCGCGGTGGCCGGGATCAACGCGACCATGGCAAGGCGGTGAAGCAAGGGGAGATTCATCCAACATTCTCCATGGCCGTATCCGATACCCCGATCTGCGTCACATTAACACGCGGGGCCTGCCCTCGTCCCATGACAGATACGTCATGCTCCTCTGTGCTCCGCACTGGTCAATCCGCCATCATTGGCCATATAAGACAGGCATAAATCGGGACATTTCATGAGCGCGTTGGCCAACCACGCATTCGCCAAGATGAACGGCATCGGCAATGAGATCGTCGTTGTCGACCTGCGCGATTCCAAGGCGGCGGTGACGCCGGCGGACGCGCGCGCGGTGGCTTCGCCAGCGGGGATCGCTTACGACCAGTTGATGGTGTTGCAGCCGCCGCGGCTTGCCGGCACCGAGGCCTTCATCCGCATCTACAACAGTGACGGCTCGGAGGCCGGCGCCTGTGGCAATGGCATGCGCTGCGTGGTGCGGCGGCTGTTCGAACAGACCGGCCAGACCGCGGCGAGTTTCGAGACCCGCGCCGGCTTGTTGAACTGCTGGCAGGGGCCAGCGCCCGAGCTCTATACCGTCGACATGGGCCCGCCAAAGTTCGGCTGGCAGGATATTCCGCTGGCGGAAGAGTTTCGCGACACGCGCTACATCGAACTACAGGTCGGCCCGATCGACGCGCCGCTGCTGCATTCGCCATCCGCGGTCAACATGGGCAATCCGCACGCGATTTTCTGGGTCGATGATATCGGCGCCTACGATATCGCGCGGTTCGGGCCGCTCTTGGAAAACCATCCGATCTTTCCGGAGCGCGCCAATATCACGCTCGCCCATATCGTCGATCGCGACCACATTACGATCCGCACCTGGGAGCGCGGCGCCGGGCTGACCATGGCTTGCGGCTCGGCTGCGTGCGCTGCTGCGGTCGCGGCGGCGCGGCTGAAGCGCGCCAATCGCGTTGTGCAGATTGAGCTTCCCGGCGGCGATCTTTCGATCGAATGGCGCGAAGACGACGATCACGTGTTGATGACGGGCACGGCGACCTTCGAATATGAGGGGCGCTTCGACCCGTCGCTGTTTGCTGCTTAACATGACCGTCGACGTCGTCACCTTCGGCTGCCGCCTCAACGCCTTCGAATCCGAAGTGATTGCACGTGAGGCGGAGTGCGCCGGGTTAGATCAGACGATCGTCATCAATAGCTGCGCGGTCACCAATGAGGCGGTGGCGCAGGCGCGGCAATCGATCCGGCGGCTGAAGCGCGAGCAACCCGGCGCCCGCATCGTGGTCACCGGCTGCGCGGCGCAGACGCAGCCGCAAATGTTCGCCGAAATGGCCGAGGTCGATCGCGTCATCGGCAATGACGACAAGATGCGCGGCGAAACCTGGCGTGCCACACACGAGGCGTTCGCCGCAGCGCCAGATGAGAAGATCGCCGTCAGCGACATCATGGCCGTCAGGGCAATGACGCCGCATCTGGTCGACGCATTTCAGCGCGGCCTGCCGCGGGTATTCGTGCAGGTGCAGAACGGCTGCGATCACCGCTGCACCTTCTGCACCATTCCGTTCGGCCGCGGCAATTCGCGTTCGGTGCCGATGGCATCCGTGGTCGAACAGGTTCGCAGCGTCAACGAGCGTGGCCACGCCGAGGTCGTGCTGACCGGGGTCGATCTCACGAGCTACGGCACGAATCTGCCGGGCGCGCCAAGACTGGGAACCCTGATCAAGCAAATCCTGCGGCATGTACCCGAGTTGAAGCGCCTGCGGATCTCATCGATCGATTCGATCGAAGCCGATTCCGATCTGCTCGACGTGATCGCGGAGGACGAACGGCTGATGCCGCACCTGCATCTGTCGCTGCAATCAGGCGACGATCTGATCCTCAAGCGGATGAAGCGCCGGCATTCGCGCCAACACGCCATTGAATTCTGCGCGCAGGTCAAGCGGCTGCGGCCGGATATCGCGCTCGGTGCCGATATTATCGCAGGCTTTCCGACCGAGACGGAAGCGATGTTCAAGCGCTCGCTCGAGCTCGTCGATGAGTGCGATCTCACCTTCCTGCACGTGTTTCCGTACTCGTCGCGTCCTCTCACGCCTGCGGCGCGGATGCCGCAGGTTGTGGGCGGGGCCATCAAGGAGCGCGCGAAGCGTTTGCGCGCGGCCGGCGAGGCGGCGCTTCGAAAGCGATTGGCGCGAGAGGTCGGCACGACGCGCAAGGTTCTGATCGAAAGCGCCAGGCAAGGCCGCACCGAGCATTATCTGCCGGTGGCGATCGCTGGCGACGTTCCCGGCGCGGTGCGGGCACTCACGATTGCCGGAGACGATGGCGCGCGGCTAATCTTAGACTGTCATGGCCCGGCTTGACCGGGCGACCCAGTACGCCGGGGCCTATCGATCGATTACTGGCGTCTCTGGAATGCTGGATCATCCGCTTTCGCGGATGATGACAGCTGTGTGTAGTCGACCGTCTGGCAGCTTCACTCTCCCTTCCATCCGCACATCCGAAGCCGCTGCTGCATGTGCTCAGGCGCCGGTGCGACCACCCGCACCGCCTCCTTGTTCCTCGAAATCGGAATTGCAATCTCGCGGGAGTGCAGATGCAGCCGCGGCTCGCCGAAGCGGGCACCGTTGCCGTAGATGTTATCGCCGATGATCGGCCAGCCGGTCGCGGCTGTATGCACGCGCAATTGATGAGTACGGCCGGTGACCGGTTCCATTGCAAGCCAGGTCAACCCGCCGCCGCGACCCAGCACCTTCCAGTTGGTAACTGCCTTTTGTCCGTCCGGGTCCGGCTTCTGCCACCAGCCGCGCTCGGCGTTCAAGCGGCCGAGCGGCATCTCGACCGTGCCTTCGTCGTCGGCCGGGCCGCCTTCGACCACCGCCCAATAAGTCTTGGAAATCCGGCCATGCTTGAACAACAGCCCAAGCGAGGCCGTTGCCTTGCGATGGCGCCCCAATACCAGGCAGCCGGATGTGTCCTTGTCGAGCCGGTGGGCGAGCACCGGCGGCCGCGGCAACCCGAAACGCAAGCCATCGAAGGAGGCCTCCAGATTGGCGCCGCCCTTGGGGCCGCGATGCACCGGCAAGCCCGCCGGCTTGTCGATGACGAGCATCAGCCCGTCGCGATGGAGCACTCGCGCCTGAATTTCTTCCGCGGTCAGTTCCGCAACATCAATCGGCCGGTCAAGACTTTCGCTCATGGCACGAAACCGCTAACACAGCCGCGCCATGAACGAAACGACCAAACAGAGCTGGTGGCGGCGGCTGTCCAGCGGGCTGAAGCGGACTTCGAGTTCGCTTTCGACCGCGGTTGCCGATCTCGTCACCAAGCGCAAGCTCGACCGCGCGATGCTCGACGATATCGAGGACGTGTTGCTGCGCGCTGATTTAGGAACCGAAGTGGCGGCGCGCATCGCTGCTGCCGTCGGCGCCGGACGCTATGACAAGGCGATCTCGGCCGATGACGTCAAGAATGTGGTCGCGACCGAAGTCGAGAAAGTGCTGTCGCCAGTCGCCACGCCGCTTGCGATTGACGCTGTACAAAAGCCGTTCGTCATCCTTGTCGTCGGCGTCAACGGGTCCGGCAAGACCACCACCATCGGCAAGCTTGCGGCGAAACTTGTCTCCGAAGGGCGCAGCGTGATGCTGGCGGCCGGCGACACGTTTCGCGCCGCCGCCATTGAGCAGCTCAAGATCTGGGGCGAGCGCGCCAAATCGCCCGTGATTTCAGGTGCGCAAGGCTCGGACTCCGCGGGCCTTGTATTCAATGCGCTGTCCGCGGCCAGGGAACAAAAGCGCGATGTGCTCCTGGTCGACACAGCCGGCCGGCTGCAGAACAAGGCCGAATTGATGAACGAGCTTGAAAAGGTCGTTCGCGTCATCAAGAAGATCGACGCTTCGGCGCCGCACGCGGTGCTATTGGTGCTGGATGCCACCGTTGGGCAAAATGCGCTGTCGCAGGTCGAGGCATTTCACCGTACCGCAGGTGTCACCGGTCTTGTGATGACAAAGCTCGACGGCACCGCGCGCGGCGGCATTCTGGTGGCGCTGGCGGAGAAATTCAAACTGCCGGTGCACTTCATCGGCGTCGGCGAAGCAATCGATGATCTCGCGCCGTTCACCGCGCGTGATTTTGCGCAGGCGATCGCAGGAATTGAATAGGCCTCATCCTTCGAGACGCGCGCAAGAGCGCGCCTCAGAGCGAGGGGAGACACGTGGGAGGTCCTCATCCCGAGGAGGCGCGAAGCGCCGTCTCGAAGGATGGCGGCAAACGAGCTTGATGGACTGAATGATGGACAAGACCCAGCCGCACCCGCTGTTCAAGCTCGCGACCGAACTCGGTCCGCTGATCGTGTTCTTTGTCGCCAACGCCAAATTCCACCTGTTTGTCGCGACCGGCGCGTTCATGGTGGCGATCGTCGCCGCCATGATTGCTTCCTATGTGGTGACGCGGCACGTCCCGATGATGGCGCTCGTCACCGGCGTCATCGTCATCGTGTTCGGCACGCTGACGCTTGTGCTGCATGACGAGACCTTCATCAAGGTCAAGCCCACCATCATCTACGGCCTGTTCGCTGCGGTGATCTGGCGCACCCAGAGCACCGATTTCTGGGTCGCCTTCAAGGCGTTCGGCGTGATCCCGCTGACGATGATCTTTGCGATCGCGCAAATGCCGATCATCAAGCGCTATCATCTCGAGCCGGTCTCGCTGGAGGCGAGCGAAGCCGAAGCGGGGGATGTGCGGAAGGGGTGAGTTGTCATTCCGGGGCGGCTCGGAGAGCCGAACCCGGAATCTCGAGGTTCCGGGTTCACGCTAATGCGTGCCCCGGAATGACGACTATGTCGTCACTTCAGCGCCTTGTCGATCTCGGATTTGAGCACAGTATCGACATTTTCAGGGGTGACCGGCCCGACCAGCTTGTAGACGATCGTTCCCTCGCGCCCGACGACAAACGTCTCGGGCACCCCATAAACGCCCCATTCGATCGCGGCGCGGCCGTTGCCGTCGACGCCGACAATGCCGAACGGATTGCCGTAGCGGCCGAGGAAGCGCCGCGCATTGTCGGGCGCATCCTTGTAGTTGATGCCGACCAGTTGCAGGCGTTTGTCTTTGGCCAATTCGGTCAACAGCGGCGCTTCGTCATGGCACGGCACGCACCAGGAAGCCCAGACATTGACGACGCTTACTTTGCCCTGGAAGACGGTGGGATCGAGCCCCGGCACCGGCGCGCCTCCAGCGACCAGGCCTTGCAACGGCGGCAATGTGGTCTGCGGCGCCGGCCGGCCGATCAGCGCCGAGGGAATCTTCGAGGGATCACCGCTGCCAAGCCGAAGGCAGAACAGCACGGCGAAGGTGGCGAACACAAGCAGCGGCAGCGCCATCAGAATGGGCCGGCGCCGAGGCGGTGCCTCCGCCGACGTCGGTTTATCGGACGTTACGGGCTCGCTCATCTCAAGTCCGCCGCGCTGCGTCCGGAGCGCCTGGTGATGCCGCTTTGGTCCAGTTCGCGCAAGCGCTGCCTCAGGCTGCGATAGTCGATCGCGATGGCGATGATCAGGATCAGCACCACCGCCGTCACCAGCGCGTAGGACGTCACAATGAAGGAGGCATAGGGGCCGAGCGACATCATCTTACGCCGCCCCAAATTTTGGTTTTGGCGCGTTTCCCTCATGCGAACCGGTGTCCACTTCGCTCGAAAATGCTCTCGCTTGCATCATCTGCAGGCTGCGCAGGCGGCGGCGCAGAATCTCGTTGCGCATTGCAGCCAATAGCAGCGTGACGAACAACAGCGAGAACGCCGCCGCCATCACGAGCAGCGGAACCAAAAAAGCGCGGTCAAGCGTCGGTCCGCCCAGTCGCATCACCGAGGCCGGCTGATGCAGCGTATTCCACCAATCGACCGAGAATTTGATGATCGGCAGGTTGATTGCACCGACCAGCGTCAGCACTGCACCGGCGCGAGCCGCGCGCGAAGGATCTTCGACTGCGCGCCACAGCGCGATCAGGCCGAGATACATCAGGAACAGGATCAGCACCGAAGTCAGCCGCGCATCCCATTCCCAATAGGTGCCCCACATCGGCCGCCCCCACAGCGCGCCCGTCACCAGTGCAAGGAACGTGAACGCCGCGCCGATCGGGGCCGCGGCCTTGGCGGCGACGTCCGCGAGGGGATGCCGCCACACCAGCGTGCCCAATGCGGCGAGGCTCATCACCCCCCAGACCAGCATCGATAGCCAGGCATTGGGCACGTGGATAAACATGATCTTGACGGTCGCGCCCTGCTGATAGTCGTCGGGCGCGGCAGCCGATTGATAGAGGCCGATCGCAAGTACAATCGCGGTCGCCGCTGCCAGCCACGGCAACACGCGCGCGGTCAGCGACAGGAACTTGCTCGGATTGGCGAGATCGATCAGCGTCATGTCATCCTGATAGTCGCGGTTGGCTTCGCAGGCAATCGGTTGGAGATTGCAATTCCGCTTGATCAGTCGAGCCCGTGCCGCAGGCAGGCGGCTGCAGCAAATGGTCCGATCACGAAACTAACCAGCGACACTGCGCACAGGATCGAAAATGGCGCGCCGAACGACTGCCCTGCGATCGCGGCCTGCGAGGCCGCGACGCCGAAAATCAGTACCGGGATCGACAGCGGCAGCACCAGCACCGCCAGCAACAATCCGCCGCGATGTAGGGTCACGGCGAGCGCCGCACCGATCATGCCGGTAAAGGTCAGCGCCGGCGTGCCGGCAAGCAGCGTCAGCGCGACCGCCGCGGTCGAGCGCGTATCGAGATTGAGCAACAGGCCCAGCACGGGAGTAGCGCCGATCAGGGGCAGTCCGGCGGCGATCCAATGCGCCAGCGCCTTCGTGGCGCAGGCGAGTTCCAGCGGCGTCCGGCTCATCACGATCAGATCCAGCGAGCCGTCCTCGTGGTCGGCCATGAACAGCCGATCGAGCGTGAGCAGGCTCGCGAGCAGCGCGCCGAGCCAGAGGATCGCGGGTCCGAGCCGGGTCAAGAGCGCAAGGTCGGGCCCGACCGCGAACGGCATCAACACCACGACGGTGAGAAAGAACAACACGCCGATCAACGCCCCGCCGCCGACGCGAACCGCGATTCTAATGTCCCGGCGGATCAGCGCGGCGAGCACGGTCATGCGGGGCGGCCCCACCTCTTGTCGTATGTGGCTTGACGGCATGACCGCGCACGCGATGGGCTCCCTCCCCCCTTGCGGGGGAGGGTGGGGGAGAGGGGTGGCCGCAGAAAAGGTGCTTGTTGGAAGCGCTCCTTCGATAGAAGTGGGAGTGCGCCTTCACTCGGCAACAGGCAGCACGTCGTGTGGCACCCCTCTCCCTGACCCTCCCCCGCAAGGGGGGAGGGAACGGAGAGATCTGCGGCATCTGGTGAACTTGGCTGTGCGGTCACGACGCGCCCCCGATCCGCAATTCTTTTGCCGCGACGCCGAGCGGCCCATGGGTCGCGGCGATGATCAGACCACCGCTCGCGAGATGGTCGCCCATCAGGCCGGCAAACAGGCTTTGCCCGGCGGTATCCAGTGCGGCGGCCGGCTCGTCGAGGAGCCAGATCGGCCGCTTGACCGCCAATAGCCGCGCCAGCGACAGCCGCCGCTGCTGCCCGGCCGACAAATAGGCCGCCGGCAAGTGAGCCGCATGATCGAGCCCCACCGCGGCCAGACTTTTGTTCGTGTCTCCTGCCTCGCCGCCGATGAAATCGCGCCAGAACGCCAGGTTTTCGACAACGCTGAGCGCAGGTTTCAGCGCATCGCGATGGCCGAGATAGTGGGCTTGTTCGGGCAATGTGAGCTCGGTCCCGCCGCCCTCCAGAGCGATTGATCCGGCGGCCGGGATCAGCAGGCCCGCGATCAGCCGCAACAGCGAGGTCTTGCCTGAGCCGTTGGGTCCCGTGACGGCGAGCGCCTGGCCGGAAGCGGCCTCGAAGTCGAGGCGCGAGAACACCTCGCGGCCGCCTCGTACACACCCTACACCGCGTCCCCAAACCCGCATTCTGCCCCTTCGTTCAGCCGCCGGAAATCTATTGGTACCGCATCAGAATTTTTGGCTGTCGCAAGGCCGCGGCACGATTGTCGGTGTGGCGGTGCCATTGGAAAGATTCTATAAG
>VAZG01000274.1 GCA_005885285.1 Alphaproteobacteria bacterium
ATCGACCGTGGTCGATTTCATGTGACCGGCTATTACACCGGTGAGGGAGGGGACCAGGAGACCGCCGCGGCGGAATCCTTGTGCGATCGTTTTGTGCAGGGCCCGCTGTCGCTTGACGCGTGGCGGCGCACGATCTTGCGCGACGCGCCTCACGTTCTGATTTTTCCCGAGATCGGAATGGACAAAGTTTCGGCGCAACTCGCGGCGCAACGGCTCACGGCTGTGCAATGCGCCTCGTGGGGACATCCCGTCACCTCAGGATTTCCGACCATCGATTACTTCATCGGTAGCGAGTTGATGGAGCCTGCGGATGCGTCGGCTCACTATTCCGAGCGGCTTATTCGGCTGCCGAACCTCTCCATCTACTACGAGGCGCCGGATGCCGCGCCTGCGCCTCTGAGCCGGAAGGAACTCTCGCTGCGCGCGGGTGCCGTCGTCTATTGGTGCTGTCAATCGCTGCCGAAATATCTGCCGCAATTCGACGAAGTCTTCCCACGCATCGCCAAAGAAGTACCGGATTGCCAATTTACGTTCATCGAGTTTGTCGGCGGCAGCAGCGTCACGGAGACATTCAAAGCACGGCTCGATCGGGCCTTCTGCGCGGCCGGTCTCGACATCAGAGATCACTGCGTGTTCCTGCCCCGACTGGCGCCGGATCGCTTCGCTGCTGCGATCGGTCAATGTGACGTCGTGCTGGACAGCATCGGCTGGTCGGGATGCAATTCGATCCTGGAAGGCCTGGTTCACAACCTGCCGATCGTGACCATCGCCGGCGAAATGATGCGCGGCCGCCATGGCGCCGCTATTTTGGAAATGATGGATGTCCGCGACACGACGGCGCGGACGGTTGACGAATATGTTTCCATGGCCGGACTTCTCGGCCGTGACGCGGCCAGGCGAGCTGAGCTGTCGGCTCGGATCGCGAACAACAAGCATCGCGTTTATCGCGACGATCAATGCATCAAGGCGCTGGAGAGGTTTCTTGACGGCGCCGTTCGCAATAATGGTGTGAAGTTCGACGAAGGGTAGCAGGCATATCTGCGGCTAAAACGGGCTTTATTCCCTCATCCTGAGGAGCTTGCGCAGCAAGCGTCTCGAAGGACGAGGCCTAAAAATCAGCACCGAGGCCTCTTGGTTCGAGACGGCGCATTCGCGCCTCCTCACCATGAGGGTTTGATGACGCAGTAAGACTACCGGCCGGCTATTTGACTGGCTCGCCTGGACCGCGATCAAGCGGAGGATGCGGGTGGGCGAGCCCGATCGTTCCCGGTGGCAGGTCGCGACCGGTTTGTCCGGTATCAACATGGTTGATTGTCGCAACCAGTCCTGCGACGATCGCGACGGCGCCGATAATGGCGAAGACCGCCAAGGCCATGTGGGTATGTCGGCGGTTGCTCCAGTTGAGATCGTTGCTCATGGACAACACCTCTCAAAGCGATTCAACCCGGTCACATCGGTCCGGTTCCACCGCGACTACTTTGACCGTCAGCTCCGCGATTTCGCGAGCTTGCGATGCCGAACCTGGATCGCCGCGTGGGCCCTGGTCCGGATCGACCTGTTGCGCACAGCCGGCGCGGGAGCGGATTCGTTGGCCCGCGCGCTGGCGAACGATTGCCGCAGGCCCTCGACCGCCTCGGTGAGGCCGGATACCTGTTCGGACAATTGTTTGGTGTTTGCCTGTTGCGCAGCGAGGGCGCGCCTGACGGTCTGCAGTTGATCCTGGAGCACCTGCAATTGGTCGATCGATTCCTGCTGGGTCGCCTCCAACCCCTTGTTCTTCTCGACAAGCTGCTCGGAGACCAGCGCGGCCTTGGCCTGCAATTGGCGGACGGCAGCGATGCGATCCAGTTCCGGTGAGGTGCCGGTATAGGCGCGCCAGAGCGCGATCGAGGCGGCGCCCACAACGATGATGAGGAGCATCGCGGCGGCAAGCGCGACCGGTTGTCTGCCGATGCGTGTGCTGGTGGTGATCTCGCGGGAGAGGACTGGAATCATGAGATTGCAAAATCCAAAGGAAAGTTGGTTGCGGAAGGCGTACCGCCCGACGGTGGAGTTCGTTTCAAAAACTCGAAGCGACGCGCACGCGACCTGTGCGCGAGTCACTTTCCTCGCGCCAAAAAGCAAGCTTTTAGCAACAAATCCGACAAAAGCGAGGCCGGCCGGCCCTAAAAAGTTGCGGCCAGCCCTTGGGGGAAGGTTAACCCGCCCCTTGATTGGCCCGCACTTTTCCAGTTTTCGGGGTCGATTCCACGGATTTTCCACCATCCATGTCGGGCAGCAGGTCTGTGCGCTCCCATTCTGCGCTCGCAGCCGTGTGCGTGTAGCCCGCGGCAGAGCGCGGATCACGCCAGCGCCCGGTGGCAACCAGCCCTTGCAGATCGGCGCCGCCATAACGTCGCATCCACGTCGCCCACGTATGGCAGAACGTGTGGAACGTCACCCAGGAATAGCGATAGGGCGGGATCACCATCCGCTGTTTGCGCTTGGGCCTTTGAATGGGCGGCAGGCCGCAGGCCGTGACCTTGGCATTGAGGAAAAGGAAATTCCGATGGCCGCCTTGATGGAAGCGAAACACCTTACCGGCGAGCTTCCGATGCGGCTCTAGATGTGGAGCCTCAAGAGGTTGTCCTCGGTGAGAGCGAGTCGGCTGATAGGCGTTTGAGATTTTATACCACCGTGAGGCCGATGCCAGTTGTATTGGTGCAACCAGATCGGAAGTTCGTCGGCGCGACGGTCGGATGTGGGATAGGCCTGGGCGTAAGCCCATTCCCGGAGCGCGGTCTGGATGAAGCGCTCGGCCTTGCCGTTGGTTTTCGGCGTGTAGGGCTTGGTGCGGATGTGCTTGAGGCCGAGGTCGCGGCAAGCGTCGCGGAAGGCGAAGGCCTTATAGCAGCTGCCGTTGTCGGTCATGACGCGGATGACGGTGACGCCGAGGCCTTTGTAATAAGCCACGGCCGCCTTGAGGAAGGGAGCGGCAGCCGCGCAGCCTGTCACGAACAAAACCAGCGCCGACAGGATACCGCCTAAGAACTTCCACCTCTTGTCGCGCACGTCATATGCCTTGAGGACGCTCAGGACCGCCGTCAAAAATGGGTTTATTGCTTTAGTCCAGGCGGAGAAGATTTCGAGCGTATGCACTTCGCAGCCCTCGTTGATTCTGCGAGGGACAAGTTTTTCGCAACTTTCAGATCAATCGCAAGAGAGAGCCTGTTCCAATTGGAGATCAAGGAAATTCTTCGGTGACATGCCGCCAGATGACTCAGGGAAGGCCGCCTGTGCGTTTTGCGGCGTCGGCGCTGGTTACCAGCGGGCAGCACCGAAAATGAATCCTTGAGTCAGTAATGGCCGTCACCGGAGGATCCTTTTGCCGCCCATTTGCCGTATTCGGTTTTGATTTTTTTGTTTCCAAAATTTTTCGGCTCGCAAGTCGTCTGACCAGAAGATATCATCCGGCGCGGCCGCTTGGCCTGAGCGCCTGGCCGGGTGCGGATCCGGACACCCAATGAGGGCAGGCTTCGCCTGAAAATCGCAGCCACGTCTCACGCCTGCGTCAGACAGAGAACCAACACGGTCCGGGATCAACAGCGCGATTCGCTGATTCACTAGCGTTGATTGACGCACCTACCCGCACCGCCCGCCCAACCCCGTCAGTGACCCGCTGAGGGCCAATAGCGGCCTATTCGTAAGCAGGCGGTTAGATACCGCAGGCGCCAGCGCGCACCGCACGAAGGCTGGGTCAAATCACGTTGTCTCGACCTTCGGTCGAGGTCTCGCCCGGGACACACGTAACACCCGTGATGTGCACTTGAGTAGCGCCCGAATTGGGAGGGGCGATCGGCTCGGATCAGCCGACGCTGCAAACCTCACATTCGGAGAATGTCATGACCGACACCACCACCAAGGCCCCCAAGTCCCGCCCCGTCAGCTTCTCACCTGAAGAACTTCAACGCGTCATTGCCGAGGCGGTCGCTGCCGCCACGGCGCAAGCCAAGGCCGAATTCGCGGAGGCTTGGGCTGCCAAGCCATCGGCTACCAATGGTAAGTCTCAGGCATCAATGCAGAACGAGGTTGCTGTCGTTAAGGCCTTCAAGAAAGCAGGGTTCGGCAACGTTACACCGCATGAAGATGTCCGGACCTTCAACCGCTGGCTGTCCGCTGGCTACCGCCCAGTGGAGGGTTCGAAATCCCTCAAGATCAAGAACCTGCGATTATTCCACCGCTCGCAAGTTCGCGAGTTAACCATTGAAGAGAAGGCAGGCTTGCAAGCAGAGAATGAGTCGGCGGTAGCCCGACATTCCAGCAGCGTTATCCCGATCACTGGCGCAAATCCTCACTGATCCATCTGGGGGCGAAAGCCCCCATTTTTCCTTGCCAATGGTGTTACATCGCAACCAACGACGGTTGACCGATTTGTGGAGGCAACAATGGTAGAGGGAAAATGGATTTCGTACCTGCGGGTCAGCACTGGCCGGCAGGGCCGGTCAGGCCTCGGTCTTGAGGCGCAGCGCCACGCGGTCATGAATTCCTCAACGGCGGCAAGTGGACGCTGGTCAAGGAATACATTGAGGTTGAGAGCGGCAAGCGGACAGCGCGTCCAAAGCTTGACGAGGCCATCAAGGCGTGCCGGGCCTATGGCGCTAAGCTCGATCGCCTGTCTCGAAACGCGCACTTTCTGCTCGGTCTTGAACAGGCCGGCGTCGACTTCGTTGCGGCAGACATGCCGAACGCCAATCGACTCACTGTGGGCATCATGGCGATGGTGGCAGATGATGAGGGGCGCAGAATCTCGCTGCGCACTCAGGAAGCTCTCGCTGCCGCTAAACGCCGGGGGACAAGGCTGGGCGGGGATCGCGGCGTGACGCCATCCGCAAAGGCGCGCAAGCTGGCTGCCGAGGCGCTGCGTGAGCGCGCGGCTTCCAGGGCGGCGGACATCGCCCCGATCATCGCGGATACGGGCTGGCGGCGCTGAGTCACTGCGGGCCATTGCTGATGGCCTGAACGAAGCAGGCATCCCGACGCCGCGTGGTCACGACCAATGGTCGGCGGTTCAGGTTCAACGGACGCTGGTTAGACTCTAACCGTTAGACTAACCCGCCAGAGGCCTTTATGGGGCTTCTGGCGGAGTTCACGTACATCCGGGGAGCGCGCCAGCGGGTACCGCACGATGACTGTTTAACCAAGCCGGACCAAGCCACAACCTGTTTTTCGACCGATCCTGAATCCACATAGGCCGTAGGATTGAAACAGGACGATGACCCCATATTCAACCATAACCACCTGATGCCTTTGGATGCAGGGTTTTGCGCCCAGCGGCGATGATTTACGGCTCGGCGAAGATCATGCCTGAACCACTACGGTGGTAAACCAAGGTGAACCACCAATCCCAGCTTAAGCGGTTGTCAACCGAACCGGGTGCAGGCCAATCGCCGACTTCCTTGCTGGTGTTGACGTAGATCAGGACTTTCATAGGTCCCTCGCTAGCTTGCTCCGGCCCCAATGCGGCTCTTTATGCTTTGAGTTGAACTCGCAGACAGGGGTTCAATGCCCCGGTGCTTTGCCAGCCCTCCAAGGCGCGGGCAGCCGTCAAATCGACCGATCGGCGACGCCTGGCGGACGTTTTTCTGCCCTTCCAACAACAAAACGGTTCGACAGTTTTCAAACCACAGCGCGACGAGAATTGCTACCAGGGGAGTGGCGTCGATGTTGCGCGAGCGGAGCGTTGTCTACTATCCGGAAGAACTCTCGCTGTTGGGACACGTCTTAGATCAAGTGATTAAGTCGTTACCGGCGGCTATGCGGACGCCTTACAATCGAACGGAGATTGCAAGAAACATCCTGGCTTGTGCAGCTACTGGTGAACGCGACCCGATCGAACTCGAATTGGCGGCTACAATAGACCTGAAAGTCTCCACCGCCGCGTGACGAACAACGAACTGCGGCGGGATGTGGCTAGACGAAGCAGCTTCCGCCATCCACGTCAAGCGTTGGGCCCTGAGCCAGAAGCAGTCAGTGATGTCGCTTCAGTTTGAAAGTAAGGTGGTCGACCTTTGGTTCGAGGGCTCGCACCACGCCGATCCGCACGAACACGGCGCGGAGGCAAAGAGCAAAGGCGTGACTAACCCCGATCAGGTAATGGCGGTGGTGCAGGCACTCCAACGGCAACAAAGCGAAGCCACCGGAACGAGCCCCAGTCGCGCAGAACCGGTAAACGATGTAGCGCGGGCCTTTCTCCTATCGGGGCCCAAGCAAAGCGCTTTAATTCCGCCGAGCCCCACGCCATACGCTGGGATCCCTCCGAGCACGACGCAAAGTGCCAGGATCCCGCCGAGTGCCACGCAAAACGCTAGGAGCCAGCCGAACTACACACAAAACACTGCGATCGGAGGAGAAGGGCGCTACTCCACGGAAAATGCTGACCGTCGGGTAGAGGTCTCGATCCGTAGACACAGCAATAGTTCGGAATGTGACGTGATCGTCGCCATTCGTGACCGTGAAATGGTCGTGCGGCTGCCTGATTACGGTCGAGCGGTGAAATGGGCTCAGATGGAATCGCGGTCCTACAGGTTGCCGGCCGGGTTCGCGGAAACGGGCGAAACGTTGCGGAGCGAAAACGCGGAGCGGGAAGTCATGCCGGTCGCCCGGGATGGCAAACGGTAGGTGCCGGATGCACGGAGGCCTGTCTCCAGGCGCACCTAAAGGCAATCAGCGCGCTTACAAGCACGGACGTTATTCGGCCGAAGCGATCCCGGCGGCGTGAACTGTCGGCCCTGATCCGAGTGGCCCGGGCGCTAGGCGGGAAGCCGTAGTTTGAACCCTTCGGTTATTCCAATGTCCGTTATTGGAGTGCTGGCTCAACCGGTCGACGCA
>VAZG01000113.1 GCA_005885285.1 Alphaproteobacteria bacterium
GTGATCTTCATGTATTTCACCTATGCCGCGACCGAGTGGCGGATCGAAATCCGCCGCAAGATGAACGATTCCGACACCGAGGCAAACACCAAGGCGATCGATTCGCTGTTGAACTACGAAACCGTCAAGTATTTCGGCTCCGAGGAGCGCGAGGCGACGCGCTACGATCGCTCGATGCAGCGCTACGAACAAACAAGCGTGAAAAGCTACACCTCGCTCGCAGTGCTCAATACCGGACAGGCCGCGATCTTCACCGCCGGTCTCACCGCGACCATGATGATGTGTGCGCTCGGCGTGCGCAGCGGACACAATACGGTCGGTGATTTCGTCATGATCAACGCCATGATGATCCAGCTGTACCAGCCGCTGAATTTCATGGGCATGGTCTACCGCGAAATCAAGCAGGCGATCATCGACATCGAGAAGATGTTCAACGTGCTCGCGCGCAATCCAGAGATCAGGGACGCCCCGGGCGCGAGGTCACTGGTCGTAACGTCGGGCAATCTGCGCTTCGAGGACGTGCGCTTCTCCTACGATCCCGAGCGTCAGATCCTCAAAGGCCTCAGTTTCGAGGTGCCGGCCGGCAAGACGGTTGCGATTGTTGGGCCGTCCGGCGCCGGCAAGTCGACCATCTCGCGCTTGCTCTTCCGTCTCTATGACGTGTCCGGCGGCAGGATCCTGATCGACGGTCAGGATATCCGCAACGTCACCCAGGCCTCGCTGCGGGCATCGATCGGCATGGTGCCGCAAGATACCGTGCTGTTCAACGACACCATCCGCTACAACATCCGCTACGGGCGCTGGGATGCAAGCGATGCCGAGGTCGAAGAGGCGGCGCAACTCGCGCAGATCGATGCTTTCATCCGCATGGCGCCGATGGGTTACGAAACGCAAGTCGGCGAACGCGGCCTGAAACTGTCGGGCGGCGAGAAGCAGCGCGTTGCGATCGCGCGCACGGTGCTGAAGGCCCCGCCGATCCTGGTGCTGGACGAAGCAACATCGGCACTCGACAGCCATACCGAGCACGAAATCCAGGAGGCGCTCGATCGGGTGTCGCGCAATCGCACCTCGCTGGTGATCGCACACCGGCTCTCCACCGTTGTCGATGCCGACGAGATCATCGTGCTCGATCAGGGCCGTATCGCCGAGCGCGGAACACACGGAGGGCTTTTGGTGACCGGCGGCCTCTATGCCAGTATGTGGAACAGGCAGCGCGAGGCCGAGGCGGCGCGCGAGAAGCTGGCGCGGATTGCGGACGAGAATGAAGAGCCAAACGGTGAGCCGCCGGCCGTTGTTGATCCGCTCGCGACCGCTGCGGAGTGAACCCTGATGTCGATCGCCAATTCGATCCGCGCGCAAATCCCGCCGATCCACCCGGAAGGCTATCCGTTCATCGGCGGCTTTGCGCTGGCGAGCCTGATCCTGTTCTGGATCTGGACGCCGCTGGGCTGGATCGGAACCGTGCTGACGATCTGGTGCGCGTTGTTCTTCCGCGACCCAGTGCGGGTGACGCCTGTGCGCGATGGCATCGTAGTGGCACCGGCCGATGGCCGCATCTCGATGATCACGCAGGTGTTGCCGCCGGCCGAACTCGGCCTCGGTGATAGGCCGCTGCCGCGCATTTCTATCTTCATGAGCGTGTTCAATTGCCATGTGAACCGCAGTCCGGTGTCGGGGCGGATCGACCGGATCGCGTATCGGCCGGGCACTTTCATCAACGCCGAGCTCGACAAGGCGAGCGAAGACAATGAGCGCAATTCGCTCGTGATCTCGACGGCGCAGGGGCGCATCGGCGTGGTCCAGATCGCGGGGCTGGTGGCGCGGCGGATCGTCTCATTCGTCCGGGAGGGGCAGACGATCGGGGCCGGCGAACGGTTCGGCTTGATCCGCTTTGGCTCGCGGCTCGACGTTTATCTGCCGGAGGCGACGAAATCGCTGGTCAGCGAAGGCCAGACCGCCATCGCCGGCGAGACCATCCTGGCCGATTTCAGGCTGAACGACGCCGCGCGGACCTATCGGACCGATTAACTATTCGAAAGGTCGACGCCGCTGACGATCCGCCGCAATGGCGCCGGCGCGCCGCGCTTGCTATATGTAAGCCTGCCATGATGCCTTTCGATCCCAAATCTATGGAAATGCGCCGCCGCCGATTTCGCCCGATCCCGGTGCGCATGCTGGTGCCCAACGTCATCACCCTGCTTGCGATCTGCGCGGGCCTGACCGCGATCCGCCTGTCCACCGAAGGACATATGGAACTCGCAGTGGCGGCGATCGTCTTTGCCGCTGTGCTCGACGGCATCGATGGCCGTGTCGCACGCATGATCAAGGGCCAGTCGAAATTCGGCGCCGAGCTCGACAGCCTCGCCGACTTCGTCAATTTCGGCGTCGCGCCGGGGTTGATCCTCTACTTCTGGCAATTGCATGAACTGGGCAATGGCGGCTGGATCGCGGCGATGGTTTTCGCGATCTCCGGCGGCCTGAGGCTGGCGCGTTTCAACGCCACCATGGACGATCCGAACAAGCCGCCATTTGCGGTGAATTACTTCACCGGAGTTCCAGCACCCGCGGGCGCGATCATCGCGTTGCTTCCGGTCTATCTTGGCTTTCTCGGCGTGCCAAAACCGCCGGCCACGCTGACTGCGCTCTACACGCTCTTGATTGCATTCCTGATGGTGTCGCGCCTGCCGGTGTTTTCCGGCAAGACGATCCGCATGCGCGTGCCGCCGGAGATGGTGCTGCCGGTTTTCGTCTCGGTGATTTTCTTCATCGCGCTTCTGGTCGGCTATCCCTGGCACATTCTCTCGGCAGGTTCGGTGCTTTATCTCCTGAGCTTGCCGGCGGGGTGGAAGTCCTATCGAGACCAGGCGCAGGCAGCGGCTGCCTCCGCTGCGCCGCCGCCCGGTGGCGCTCCAAGCGCTCCGGCGCCCCCGTTTGCGCCGGCTATCCCCGATGCCTCCGAGGACGATCGGCCGGAGCGGCTGCACTAAGCGGCAATCTCGTTTTCTGAAATGTCTGCCATGAGCGATCGGCGAGTTGGGTTCGAATCCAATTTCCGCTATACGGCCGTTCATGCACGGCTATCAAAATGCCGGGGCAAACATCAGGAGAGAACGCCGTGACGACATCCGCATCGCCTCCGCTACCTCCATCGCTGCTTGAAGCGCTGGCGCGCTACGACACGCCGACGATCTGCAATGCGATGGAGATCGTGGCGCCCGAGCGGCGGCTGATCGGCTACACCACGAAACCGCTGGTGTGCCCGTTCCCGGATTTGCCGCCGATGGTCGGATACGCCCGCACGGTGACGATCCGCTCGGTGTTGCAGTCCGGCCTGCCGGCGGCCGAGCAGGCCAGGCGGCGGATCGCCTATTACGAATATGTCGGCACCGGCCATGGCCCGCGCATCACCGTGATTCAGGATATCGACGGCGCCGACGTCGGATACGGTGCGTACTGGGGCGAAGTGCAAAGCAACGTGCACAAGGCGCTCGGCTGCCTCGGCGTCGTTACCGACGGCTCGATCCGCGACATCCCACAATGGGCGCCGGGCTTCCAGGCGTTGGCCGGCTCGATCGGACCGTCGCACGCCTGGGTCCATGCCGAGAGTTTTGGCGGCGAGGTGCGCGTTGCCGGCATGACCGTGCGATCGGACGATCTCATTCATGCCGACCGTCACGGCGCCATCGTCATTCCGACCGATATCGCGGCCAAACTGCCGGACGCCGCCGAACTGTGCGGCCGGCGCGAGACGCCGATCCTTGAAATCGCCCGAGCCAAGGATTTTTCGCTCGACAAGCTGAAGGAGGCGCTCAAGCGGTCGGCCGAGATTCACTGATGGCGAGTCACCGATGGTAAGTTCACTGATGGATTGAAGGTGCATATGCGATGGACGTGAATGGCAAGACCATCCTGATAACCGGCTCGACCGATGGCGTCGGCCGCTACGTCGCTCGTCAACTCGCCGCCCGCGGCGCAAGCGTGCTGATCCACGGCCGCAATGCCGCACGCGCCAAGACGCTCACCGATGAGATCAAGTGCGACGGCCACGCCGCGCCGACGTTCTATCAGGCCGATCTGTCGTCGTTATCGGACGTGCGCGAACTTGCGAGCGCCGTGATGGCCGACCACAAGCGGCTCGACGTCTTCGTCAGCAACGCCGGGATCGGCTCGCAGAATAGCGGAGGCGGACGGCAAACCAGTGCGGATGGCTCCGAGTTGCGGTTTGCCGTGAACTATCGCTCGGGATTCCTGCTCGCGCATCTGCTGCTGCCGCTGATCAAGGCGGCCGCGCCGTCGCGCATCGTCAATGTCGCCTCGCTCGGCCAGCATCCGATCGATTTCGACGACGTGATGATCACCAAGGGCTACAGCGGCCCGCGCGCCTATGCCCAGAGCAAGCTCGCGCAGATCATGTTCACGATCGATCTCGCCGAAGAACTGAAGGGGTCGGGCGTAACCGTGAATTCGCTACATCCGGCGACCTACATGAACACCACGATGGTGCGCGCCGGAGGGATCACGCCGATCTCCACCGTCGAGCAGGGCGGAGAAGCGATCCTGCATCTCGTCGCTGGCGACGACGTCGCGGACAAGAGCGGGCTGTTCTTCAACGGCATGAACGAAGCACGCGCCAACCCGCAAGCCTATGACGCGCAAGCGCGCCGCCGTCTGCGCGAGCTTAGCCTTAAGCTTGCGGGTTTGCCGGCCTGACCGGCGGCGCGGTCTGACGCAAGCCCGTTATGGTTAGCGGAAGCTTGAGATCGCGTCGGGACGGCGCACATCGGCCGCTCCGTCGCGTGCGGCTTGCGATGAAACGCGCGTTCGGACACTTAACCTTTACGCGTCTTTAATGGGGCCAACGTAGGGTCGCGACAGGCGGCTCAGAACGGGCCGCGCCGCCCAGCATGGGCGGTTGTATGCGTGCGCGTTGGAGTCTCCCATGGACATCATGACGGGCGTTGGGCTCGTAAGCGGCATCATTGTCGTCGCGACGATCATGCTCCTGGGCGGCGATCTGCACATATTCATCAGCGAGCATGCCGTCATCATCGTCGTCGGCGGCTCGATCGCCGCCACCATGATCAGGTTTCCGCTCGGCGTGATGTTGCACGGTTTGCCGCTAGGGGCGAAATACGCCTTCACCATGAGCCGGCTGACTGCGCATGATCTGGTCGACGAGCTCGCCCGGATCGCGGAGATCGCGCGCAAGCAGGGACCGGTCGGCCTGGAAAAGGTCGAGACCGACGAGCCGTTCCTGGCCAAGGGAATCCGCTACGTCGCCGACGGCTACGATCTCGAATTCATCCGCGACAATCTCGAGCGGGACCGCGACAATTTTCTGATGCATCTTGACGAGGGTGGGAAAATCTACCGCGCCATCGGCGACTGCTCGCCGGCGTTCGGCATGGTCGGCACGCTGATCGGCATGGTGCAGATGTTCGCCAACATGACCGACCCTTCCAAGCTCGGCCCGTTCATGGCGACCGCGCTGCTCGCAACGCTTTACGGCGCCGTGATCGCGAATCTGTTCTGCCTGCCGATCGCCGACAAGCTGCACGGCAAGCTGCTCGACGAGGAAACCAACCGTACGCTGATCATCGACGGCATTCTGATGATCCGGGATTCCAAGAGCCCGACGCTGGTCCGTGAAATGCTGCTGGCCTATCTGCCCGAGAAGCATCGCCACGAAGAAGGCGAGCCGGTACCGGCCTGAGCCGTAGCGCGCGGAGGAAACAGGCGATGGCCAAGAAAAAGCGTGGCGCGGCACATGCCGGAGGGCACGGCTGGTACGTGTCCTTCGCCGACCTGATGGGCCTGATGATGAGCTTCTTCGTGATGCTCGTCGCCTTCTCCAACCAGGACCAGGACAAGCTGAAAATCGTCGCGGGCTCGATGCGCGAGGCGTTCGGAGTGCAGACCGAAGCGCGCTATGCCGGGATCATCGAATCCGACGGGCTTCCGACCCGCCCCAAGCTGAAGAACACCGCGCATATCAATCCCGAGGACGCGTCGAACACGCCGACCCCGGACCAGCAGGACCGCGACCGCATTGCGGGAGTGCGTATGAAGGTCGACCGCGAATTTGCGCTGGCCTCGGCGTCGCTGCGCCAGGCACTGCAGGACCTTCCGGAATTGACCGAAATCTCGAAGCACATCATGTTCGAGGAGACCAAGGAGGGCCTCAATCTGGAGATCGTCGACCAGGATGGGCGCTCGATGTTCGCCGACGGTTCCAAGGTCCCTTACGATCGCACCCGCCGGCTGATCGAAAAGCTTGCCGTCCCGCTCAAGGCAACGCCGCTGCGCGTCGCCATCGTCGGTCACACCGCTGCAGGCTTCGTGCCGGCACGAGGCGACTACGGCGCGTTCGATCTTTCGGCCGATCGGGCCAACGTGGTTCGCCAGATCCTCGAGCGGGAAGGCTTGCCCGCGGCCCACATCTTCGCGGTTTCCGGCAAGGGCGATACCCAGCCGCTGTTTCCCGACGATCCCTCACTGTCGGCCAACCGTCGCGTGACTATTACGCTGATGCGCGAAGACCCGCCCGTGCCGCCCGATCTGAAGCCGTAGCGCGCCATCGCCACGCTACCATAATACCTTGAGCTGACCGTCGTCCTGCCGCCAGATCGTTGCGTTATGGACACCTCAGGCCTCGCCCGCGCTGCTATGCTGGATCGATTGACAGGCCGTCGGCAAACGTCGATAGCGGCCCGGATCAAAACAACCGATCGAGTGTTTTTCCCAGCCAATGGCCGCCACCGCCGCATCGACTGAAGCCGGTGATGCACCGGTCGCGTCAGGCTTCTGGGCCCTGACGCTCGGAAGCATCGGCGTGGTCTTTGGCGATATCGGAACCTCGCCATTATACGCGTTTCGCGAGGCGGTCGCCGGCGCTGCGCAAGGCCAGCCGGTCACCCGTATCATGGTGCTCGGCGTGCTCTCCCTGATCCTGTGGGCGCTTTTGATCGTCGTCACCGCGAAATACGTCTTGCTGTTGCTGCGCGCCGACAACAATGGCGAGGGCGGCACGCTCTCGCTGATGGCGCTCGGGCAACGCGCGCTGGGCCGCAGGAGCTGGCCGTTGCTGGCGTTGGGCGTGATCGGGGCGTCGATGTTCATCGGCGATTCCATGATCACGCCGGCGATCTCGGTGCTGTCGGCGGTCGAAGGCCTCAAGCTCGCCACGCCGGCGCTCGAGCACTACGTGGTGCCGTTGACGGTCTTCATCCTGGTCCTGCTGTTCACCGTCCAGCGCAGCGGCACGGCGCGCGTCGCCTCGGCCTTCGGCCCGGTCATGGTCGTCTGGTTCGCGAGCCTCGCCGTGATGGGCTTCGTCCACATCAGCGACGATCCGTCGGTGCTTACCGCGATCAATCCCTGGTATGCCGTCCAGTTCGTGCTCTCGCATGGCACGATCGGTCTGGTCACGCTCGGCGCGGTGTTTCTCGCCGTTACCGGCGGCGAGGCGCTCTATGCCGATCTCGGCCATTTCGGCCGCAAGCCGATCCAGGCCGGCTGGCTCTATTTCGTGTTGCCGTCGCTGTTGATCAATTATTTCGGCCAGGGCGCGCTGGTGCTTGCCGATCCGGCCGCGATCGAAAACTCGTTCTATCGGATGGTGCCGGAAATCCTGCTGCTGCCGCTGGTGGCGCTGGCGACCGCGGCAACGGTCATCGCGAGCCAGGCCGTCATTACCGGCGCATACTCGCTGACCCGCCAGGCTGTGCAGCTTGGCCTTCTGCCGCGCTTCGAGGTTCGCTACACCTCGGAGACGCATGCCGGGCAAATCTATCTGCCGCGCGTCAACCGGCTGCTGTTGATCGGCGTGCTGCTGCTGGTGCTGCTGTTCCGCACCTCCAGCGGTCTTGCTTCCGCCTACGGCATCGCCGTCTCCACCACCATGGTCGCCGACGGCATCATGGGCTTTGTGGTGATCTGGAAATTGTGGAACTGGCGGGTGGCGACGGCGGCAGCGGTGATCCTGCCGTTCGTCGTCGTCGACATGACCTTCTTCACCGCCAATCTCTTGAAACTGTTCGAAGGCGCGTGGGTGCCGCTGTTGTTCGGTGCTGTCACCGCAATCATGATCTGGACTTGGCGGCGCGGGACATCGATCTTGACGATGAAGACCAGGCGCATCGAGGTCCCGCTGGTAGACCTGATCAAGAGTCTGGAAAAGCGTCCGCCGCATATCGTCAGGGGGACGGCGATCTTCCTCACCAGCGATCCGAGTTTCGTGCCGACGGCGCTGTTACATAATCTGAAGCACAACAAGGTGCTTCACGAGCATAATGTGATCCTCACGATCGAGACCGCGCAGACGCCGCGGGTCGACTTGTCAGAGCGGGTGAGGATGGAAGCCATCAGCGATAAGTTTTCGACCGTCCGCCTGCGCTTCGGCTTCATGGAATCGCCGAACGTGCCGAAGGCGCTGGCGATCGCGCGCAAGCTCGGCTGGCAGTTCGACATCATGTCGACGTCGTTTTTCGTGTCGCGGCGCTCGCTAAAGCCCTCGACGCAGTCGGGTATGCCGGCCTGGCAGGACCATCTGTTCATCGCGCTCAGCCGCGCGGCCAACGACGCCACCGACTATTTTCAGATTCCGACCGGACGGGTCGTCGAAGTCGGCACCCAAGTCACGATCTGACGCATCACAATCCCAAATTTATGCATTTTTGCATGGCATAGGGCCAAAATAGGCTTGGCTATGCTTCGAATGCAGAGCTATAAGCCGCCTCGCTTTGCCATTGTGCAGTGAAGCATTTGAGGCCTTAAAGCTTCCCAATGACCAGTGATGTTGCAGCTCCCGCCCCGGAAACGGCGGCGTCCAATGGGCATGGCGATAGCCACTCCACCGCCGGCTTCGGCGCGCTGACGCTCGGCAGTATTGGCATCGTCTACGGCGATATCGGCACTAGCCCGCTGTACGCGCTGCGCGAAGCCGTGACGGCGGCCAGCGCTGGCGGCGAAGTCGCCTCGCAGGCGGTTCTCGGCGTGCTCTCTTTGATCCTCTGGGCGCTCATCATCGTGGTGACGCTGAAATACGTGGTTATTCTGCTGCGTGCGGACAACCATGGCGAGGGCGGCACGCTGGCGCTGATGGCGCTCGCGCAGCGCGGGGTTGCCTATGGCGCCGGCGCGATCGTCCTGCTCGGAATCATCAGCGGCGCCTTGTTCTACGGTGACGCCGTGATCACGCCGGCGTTGTCGGTGCTCTCCGCCATCGAAGGTATCAAGCTCGTCACCGCGGCTTTCGAACCCTATGTGGTGCCGTTGACCGTACTGATCCTGCTCGCGCTGTTTGCGGTGCAGGTGCGTGGCACCGCGGGAATCGCCGCCTTCTTCGGCCCAATCATGTGCATCTGGTTCGCCGTCATCGCGATCGCTTCGATCGCTCCGATCATGCGGCAGCCCCAAGTGCTGTTGGCGCTAAATCCGCTCTACGCCGTCTATTTCATGCTTCATCACGGCCTGATCGGCTTCGTCACGCTCGGCGCGGTGTTCCTCGCCGTGACCGGTGCCGAGGCGCTCTATGCCGACCTCGGGCATTTCGGCAAACGGCCGATCCAGACCGCCTGGTTGTTCATCGTGCTGCCGTCGCTGGCGCTGAACTATCTGGGGCAGGGCGCGCTCGTTATCTCCAATCCCAAGGCGCTCGAAAACCCGTTCTTTCTGATGTTCCCGGACTGGGCGCTGATCCCGATGGTCGCTCTTGCGACGATCGCGAACGTGATTGCGAGCCAGGCGGTGATCACCGGCGCCTATTCGCTCACCCAACAGGCGATCCAGCTCGGACTGTTGCCCCGCTTTGAGATCCGCCATACCTCCGAGTCCCATTACGGGCAGATCTTCATGCCGCGCGTCAACACGCTTTTGCTTGTGATGGTAATGCTGCTGGTTCTGATGTTCCGCTCTTCCAGTGCGCTGGCGTCGGCCTATGGCATCTCCGTCACCGGGACCATGGTGGTCACGGGCATGATGGGCTTCGTCGTCATCTGGAAGGTCTGGAGATGGTCGCCATTTGCGGCCGCGGCGCTGATTGCCCCGTTCCTGTTCCTCGATCTCACGTTCCTCGCGGCAAATCTCCTAAAAGTGCTCGAGGGCGGCTGGGTGCCACTGGCGCTCGGCGCCCTCGTAATGCTGTTGATGTACACTTGGCGGCGCGGCAGCCGGCTGTTGTTCGAGAAATCGCGCAAGCTTGAATTTCCGCTCGCCGATCTGGTGGCGATGCTGGAGAAGCGGCCGCCGCAGCGGGTTTCCGGCACGGCCGTGTTCCTGACCAGCGATCCCGTCAGCGCCCCGACAGCGCTGATGCACAGTCTCAAGCACTACAAGGTGCTGCACGAGAAGAACGTCATCCTCACCATCGAAATCGCGACAACGCCGCGGGTCGATATGGCTGAGCGGGTAAGGCTGGAACAGATCAGCGCAACCTTCTCCAAGGTCACGCTGAAGTTCGGTTTCATGGAATCGCCCAACGTGCCGAAAGCGCTGGCGATCGCGCGAAAGCTCGGTTGGCAATTCGATATCATGTCGACGTCATTCTTCCTGTCGCGGCGTGCGCTCAAGCCCGCCGCTCATTCCGGCATGCCGCGCTGGCAGGATCACCTCTTCATCGCGCTCAGCCGTACCGCCAACGACGCCACCGATTATTTCCAGATTCCGAGCGGACGGGTGGTCGAAGTGGGAACGCAGGTAACCGTCTAGACTTTTAGCCTGTCCCAGACTTTTAGCCTGTCTCAGGCCTCCTGCGATGCTTGATTTTCGCCGCGCAAGGGGCGACTTTGGCCGCCAGTTCGAGCTGATGCCCGCAGAGGGATTGTTAGGAGAGTTTTCGTGGCGGACCACAAGGTGCACGATTTGATGCCGGAGGACGTGTCGAAGGGAATGGCGGATGGACGCTACCTCCTCGTCGACGTCCGCGAGCCGAATGAAGTTGCCGCGGAGGCCTATCCAGGCGGCGTCGTCGTACCGCTTTCAACCTTCGATCCGAGAAGCATTCCCGACCCGCAGGGCAAGCAGGTGGTCTTTGCCTGCCGATCGGGAAAACGTTCGGTAACCGCCTCGCTGGCGGCGCAGGCCGCGGGCCTTCCCTACGACAAGCATCTCGCCGGTGGCATTTTGGGCTGGAAGGCTGCTGGATTGCCGACCAGGACCGGCGGCTGACGCTTTCCCATGAGGTCCATGAACAAGGTCTTTGCTGACCTCCCCGTCACGATCTTCGAGGCGATGTCGCAAGCCGCGCGCGACAACAACGCCATCAATCTCGGTCAGGGTTTTCCCGACCATCCCGGCCCCGAGGACATCAGGCAGGCGGCAGCCGATGCTTCCGTGAATGGCTATAACCAGTACCCTTCGATGATGGGCATTCCGGAATTGCGCCAGGCGATCGCGGCGCATTACCGGCACTGGCACGGGCTCGAGCTGGATCCGATGAGCGAGGTGATGGTGACTTCGGGCGGCACGGAGGCCTTGACCAGCGCCATCCTCGCCGTTGTCGAACCCGGCGACGAAGTGATCGTTTTCCAGCCGGTCTATGATTCCTATCTTCCAATCATCCGTCAGGCCGGCGGCATCCCGCGGCTCCTGCGACTGGAGCCGCCGCATTGGCGGCTTTCCGAGGAGATGCTGAAAAGCGCATTCAATCGCAAGACCAAGGCGGTGTTGTTCAACAATCCGCTCAATCCGGCCGCCGTGGTTTACCCGCGCGAAGACCTCGAACTGCTCGCCCGCTTCTGCCGGGAGTTCGACACGATTGCGATCTGCGACGAGGTCTGGGAGCATGTGATCTTCGACGGCCGCAAGCATATTCCGCTGATCGCCATTCCCGGAATGCGCGATCGCACCATCAAGGTCGGTTCTGCCGGCAAGATCTTTTCACTCACCGGCTGGAAGGTCGGCTTTGTCTGTGCTGCGCCGCCGCTGTTGCGCGTCGCCGCGAAGGTGCACCAGTTTCTCACCTTCACCACCGCGCCAAATCTGCAGGCCGCAGTAGCCTACGGGCTCAATAAGCCCGATCAATATTTCCACGACATGCGCAAGGAGTTGGCGAACAGCCGCGATCGGCTAACCAAGGGATTGGAGAGCATCGGCTTTCCGGTTCTCAAATCGCAAGGCACCTATTTCCTCACCGTCGACCTCTCGCCGCTCGGCCTCAACGAAACCGACGAAGCATTCTGCAAACGCATCGTGACCGACTACAAGGTCGCGGCGATACCGGTTTCGGCATTCTACGAAAAGGATGCCGTCACCACGGTGGTGCGTTTCTGCTTCGCCAAGAAGGATGCCACGATCGACACCGCGCTGG
>VAZG01000354.1 GCA_005885285.1 Alphaproteobacteria bacterium
CGATCAGCGCGGACCGCTGGCCTGATGATGTCCGGATTCGGAGCTCGGGCACAGGTTCGGCCGGCGCCGGGGCGTCGAGCACTGCGAGGGCGCGTTTGGGTGGCGTGATGTTTTCCATGTTTGCCACCCTGGGCGCTTGGCCGGGCGCCGCAACGCACTAACGTGACGTTTTTCAGATGGCCGCTGCACGACTCTGGGAAGGCCGCTGGTGAGCCCGGGGCGCCCCGGCTGTCTCAGTGGCGGAAAAACGTTTCCGACACATGGCAAGCCAGCGCCGGCCGGCGGGTGAAGCATACGAATCTGATATAAAGCCCAGATGCACTTCGATGCTGCAAATCTCCTATTGCCGGTCGCTACCTTGGCCGCGGGAGTGTTCCTGATGATCGCGCCCCGGTTCGTGAGCTTCGCAGTGGCTGTCTACCTGATCTTTGTCGGCCTTCTCGGACTGAACGGAATCTATCACCTCGTCAAATAAGCCGGTGACGCGCGAGACCGAAGTCCCTTGCCCCTGCACGAGTCTAGGAAGGTCGCTGGTGTGGGATTGGGTTGCGGGCTGTCGGGGCTGGCGCGGTAATCGCCGCAATCGGGACCGGCCGACCGGCGCACGTATGGTATAGGTCGGACCCCAGCCCTCGAAGGTGGAGTTTCCGTGCTCGATCAATCTAACGACGTGATCCCTTCCGGATCGGATTTGGCAGCCCGGAAGCGGCGCTCACCAGCCTTTGTTGCGCTTTCTTCCCTAGTAATTGTTTTGTTGGTGGTGTTGGGCGTTTACGAAACCATTCCCGCGAAGCAGCACCAAGCGACTGCACCACCGGCACCAGATCCGATTGCTCAGGCGATTCACGACCTGCAGACGTCGCAGCGACAAGCCGTCGACCAGCTAAAAGCCGTCCAAGAAACGGTCTCATCCGATCGGGCTGAACTGAAGCGATTATCCGACGAGATCACTGTGCTGAACACCAAACTCGATACGCTCCAACAATCCTTCGCCAGTGCTCAGCAGCAGCCCTCTGCAGCTGTTCAGCCCATAGAACCGGCAAGGTCGAAGCGCTGGACCCGATAGCTCCTCTTGCCTACCGGTGGCCATCAAAAAAATCCCGTCCGTGCGGGGAGCAGCGGACGGGACGAAGTACCAAAGCGCTTTTAATACCGGGCCCACCAAACAACCGCTAACCACGGCATCAAGCCTGTCACCCAAATAGCCACCGCCATCCAGTCGGCCCTAAGAAATCTTCGCTGCATCGGTCCCCTCCGATATATACGAGGAATTCTGCCATCACTTATTCAGGCCCCACCTAATTTACCGCGATCAATTGAGGCTCAAAAAGGGCGAGTTTAAAGCCCGAAAAGGGGATTTTGGCCAGGGACGATTTCTCGGCGGACATCGCGCGGGAGATTTTGCACCGCCTCGATCTTGCCGGTGAGGAGCTGCCGTCATGCCTCGAAGGCTTCATCGCGCGGCATGCTGGCCCGGATCGTCAGCTCACGTTGGGGCTACCGTAGGTTAGGGTATGTCAGCCCGCCCGAACAAGATCGCCTTTGCCGAGATGCGCGACATGGGCGTTCGCGGCGTGCTGATCTATTGCTCGGATTACAAGTGCAGCCACTCAACCGCGATCAGCGGCGACGATGGCCTGATGATGTTCAGCTGTCCGATCTGGAAACACGGTTCGTTTGCAAAGCTTGTGGCAAGCGAGGCGCCGATGTTCGGCCGGACTTCAACTGGAACACTTCAACTGGAACAAGGAGCCGGTCGAGATGATGGGTTATCGCTGACCAGATGTCCTAACGTAACCTCACAGGCTTGTTCGGCAGCAGTAAGCGTCTTGAACGGTGAGCCGACGACCTTCACGGCGGACCTATTTCTATGAATCGGGCGCCAGGAGGCTACGAAGCCGGGATTGCCCTGAAGGCCGGGACCGCTGCGGCTCTCATAACTGATCACGAACGAAAAGCCGTCGCTACTCGCGTTCCATATTTGGATGTTTTCGACCAGTGTAATAACGCGACTGAACTGCACGACACACCTCAGAAAGCGCCCCAGCCCCCATTAAAATGTGCTTGCGAATGTTATGTGACAGGCAGCCGATTCGCAATTTGCATCCGAAAACCTATCTTAGGGCCATGTGTAAGGCTTTTGATTTTTGCATCCCGATCGCCGCCAAGGCGGTCCCATCGGGTCCCGAGTGGTGCCACGAAATCAAATACGACGGCCATCGCGTCCGCCTGGAGCACGACGGCAACCGCGTGCGCCAGATCTCGCACAACGGCTATGACTGGACCGGCCGCTATCCTTGGATTTGGCGCTTAAGAACCGGAGGCGAGGCGTGGTGCTCGGCGTCGACGGCGTTCCTGACTTCAACGCGCTGCATTCGCGAAAGCACGATCACGAGGTGCAGCTCTACGCGTTCGACGTCCTGGCGCTGGAGGGCGAGGATCTGCGGGCGCTGCCTTTGAGCATGCGGAAGACCAACTTGGCGCGGCCGCTGGCGTGCCGGCCGGATGGCATCTTCGTTGCTCCCTTTGAGCAAGGCGAGATCGGCCCGGACCTGTTCCGGGCGGCCTGCACATGGAACTTGAGGGACTAGTGTCGAAGCGGCGCGATCGGCCTTATCGCGCCGGCAAATGTCCAGACTGGATCAAGGTGAAGAACGGGAAACATCCATCGATCGACAGGGTCAAGGAAGCTTTCGCATGAACCGATCGGCCGTCGCCCGCGACCACCACGGATGCGAAGAATGGCGCCCGCTCACCAAAAAGGGCTGGTCCATGAATTCTAGCGTCGACGATGCGTCGGTAGTCGCGACGTTTTTTGCTATTGCTATGGCTGGAATGGTCGTTGCCATCGTCTCTGTAAAGATTGTCGTCGAGCATTTCGCGAGAAGGAACGACGTCCTGCACGGCGGCTATATCAAGGACCGGGAGAAGAATCGGTAGCAGCCCGGGTGCCCAGCATCCATGCACGATGCTCGCATTCGTGGCGCCGTCGTCTATTGCGCGGACTATCATTGCGGCCACTCGATCGCGATCAGCGCAGACCGATGGCCACTCCCCGCCAAGGTCAATCCGCCGCACCATTGGATAGGAACCTGCCTAAGACCTCGGAGTCGACTCCGTGCTTTCGGCCACCCCCGGCCGGAAGCCCTTCCAGGCGGCCCCGGTTTATGGACAACGGCCGGGGCCGTTTTGCGTGAAAGACCGGATCGTGGTCAACGAAGCTGCGCGCCGCTATCGAGAACGCCGCTGATGCACCTAAGCCGCATCGGTCGCCGCTCGATCATGCATGCTCATCGCGGCGTTGGCGATCGTCTGGAAACTGCTCGGCGATTGCCGGGCCTTGAAGAGGCTAGTGGCGAAGAGTCCATGAGCGACGACCCCGATTTGCCGAAAGCCAGTTACGCGCTGCAGATACTCCGCCAGGCCCGTTTTTCGCGCAACGAAACCGCGGCAAAATTGGTTGAGCACCTGGTGTATGTGACGGCCAACACCGGATTGCGGACCTGCGAAATAGAGGAAGCTCAGCAAGCCGCCAGGGTCGCAATTTCCGCGTTGGCGAAGGCTCTCGAAGAAGAAGGGTTTGCTGGGCCTATTTTTTGGAAAGCGGCGCTCAGAGCGACCGAGACCTGGAAGGAGCTGTTGACGTAGATCGCTGTGTCCAGGTTCAGAGTACCCGACCGTTGTCCCGGGAGCTCTCCGAGTCCTGCGTTTAGATACGCGGTCTCCGCCTCGTTGAGTTTCAAAAACCCAGTACGCTACGCAAACCTGACTCGATTGATCCGATCTCCGACTCGATCTCGCCGCCAACGTGCCCGAATCAGAAACGCATTTAAGCGCTCGTCAACGGACCACCGTTGACTGATGTCTTGTTGGAGTACCCACAGCACTTCGCCTCATTCCGGTAGCTCGCACACTTCCGGGATGGGGCGATTTTTTCTGCCCTTGCGATCATGTGCATGCTGCTGATCGGTGCGCTGGCCCGCAGAATGGCAGGCGACAACGGAAGCCGTGATCGACGTACGGCGGGCCGACGATGTTCGCTCGGATCGGTGTTATGCAGGCGATCAACCGCCACAAAGCCTGTCGAGTTCGATCCGAAGCGCAAAAACCCGAGAAAACGCAAACTGAAGAGGGATGAATGAAAAGTTAAAGGTTA
>VAZG01000114.1 GCA_005885285.1 Alphaproteobacteria bacterium
CCGATGGCGCGGGTCCATCACATGACCATGATGGGCGGTGATCCCGTGATCATGCTGGATGCGCCGCTGCACGCGACCGAACGCGCGCTGAAGAAGGCCGGCATGTCGATCGACGATATCGACCTGTTCGAGGTCAACGAGGCCTTTGCCTCGGTGCCGACGGCGTGGTTGAAAACCACCGGCGCCGACCCCGAGCGGCTCAACGTCAATGGCGGCGCGATCGCGCTCGGCCATCCGCTCGGTTGCTCCGGCACCAAACTGATGACGACGCTGGTCAATGCGCTCAAGCAGCGCAACAAGCGCTACGGCCTGCAGACCATGTGCGAAGGCGGCGGCATGGCCAATGTGACCATTGTGGAAAGGCTTTAGAGGCGGATAGCGGAGAAGAAGCGAATAGCGAATAGGGAGTAGCGCAGCGCCAAACTCGTCATCTCCTCGCCGAAATGCGCCGACCAGGTCAAGGGCTTGATCACGGATGCACCCGGCGAGCCCTTGTTCTACATACTCGACGAGCCTCTCCCCGGCTTTCGCTCCTTCGACAAGGAGGCGAGCGTGCAGCCGACCACGCCAATCCCCGATGAAGTCGCTGGCTACGACATGCTGTATTCGTCGGGCACTACGGGACGACCAAGGGCATCAAGGTCAAAATCCTCGACGAGAACGACCAGGAAGCGCCCACGGGGCAGATCGGCACACGGTCTATTTCGCCGATGCGCCGGTGTTCGCCTATCACAACGATCCGGAGAAGACGAAGCGCGCCTACAACGTCAGGGGCTGGTCGACGCTCGGCGACGTCGGCTATCTCGACGCCGAAGGCTTTCTCTATCTCACCGACCGCAAGTCCCACATGATCATTTCGGGCGGCGTGAACATCTACCCACAGGAGACCGAGGACGTGCTGATCACGCACGACGATGTCGCCGACGTCGCGGTGTTCGGGGTGCCGAACGAGGAGATGGGCGAAGAGGTCAAGGCCGTGGTGCAGCCGCACGACATGGCCCGTGCGGGGAAAGCGCTGGAGGCTGAACTGATTTTTATTTTGCCGAAAGCGCCTGTCGCCGATCAAATGCCCGCGCAGCATCGACTTCGAAGCCGAATTGCCGCGCACGCCAACGGGAAAGCTGGTGAAGCGGCACTTGCGCGACAAATATTGGCCGAAGACAGCAGTGAGGGTGTAGGCGTAGCCCTCATCCTGAGGAGCGCGCTCTTGCGCGCCTCTCGAAGGATGAGCACCATGGCCTCATGGTTCGAGACGGCGCTTTCGCGCCTCCTCACCATGAGGAGATGCAGCCATGACCGCGATGACCACCCTCCCCGACATCCCCCTTCCCTCCACGATCCACTCGCGCTTCGTTGAAAACATCAACGGCCTTCGCATGCATGTGCTCGAGGCTGGCTTCGAGACGCGTGGGCGCCCGTGTTTGCTGCTGCTGCATGGCTTTCCTGAACTTGCCTATAGCTGGCGCAAGGTGATGCCGCAGCTTGCGGGGGCCGGCTATCACGTGATCGCGCCGGATCAGCGTGGCTATGGTCGCACCACTGGCTGGGACGCGAACTACGATGGCGATCTCGCGCCGTTTCGGCTTACCAATCTGGTGCGCGATGCACTCGGCCTCGTAGCGGCCTTCGGCCACGCAACCGTCGATGCCGTCATCGGCCATGATTTCGGCAGCCCGGCCGCGGGGTGGTGCGCGCTGCTGCGGCCCGATGTGTTCCGATCAGTGGCGCTGATGAGCGCGCCGTTCGCGGCCCCGCCATCGCTCCCGTTCAACACCGCCGATGCGCCCCCGAGACCGCAACCGGAGGAGCCGGTGCATCGCGAGCTCGCAAGCCTGCCGCGGCCGCGCAAGCATTATCAGTGGTACTATTCGACACGTGAGGCGAACGACGACATGCATCGCGCGCCGCAAGGCGTGCATAATTTCCTGCGTGCCTATTACCATCACAAGAGCGCGGACTGGAAAGACAACAAGCCTTATCCGCTGCAATCCTGGTCGGCCGGCGAACTCGCGAAACTGCCGACCTACTATGTGATGGATCTCGCCAAGACCATGCCGGAGACGGTCGCGGCCGAAATGCCCGATGCTGCCGCGATCGCGGCGAACAAATGGCTTCCCGACAGCGAGCTTGCTTTCTACAGCGCTGAATATGCCCGCACCGGATTCCAGGGCGGCTTGCAATGGTATCGCTGCGGCACTTCAGGCGCCTTCAACGCCGAACTCCAGATCTGGTCGGGCAAAACCATCGAGGTGCCCTCCTGCTTCATCTCAGGCAAACAGGACTGGGGCACCCATCAGCACCCTGGCGTCTATGAGGCGATGCAGAAAAGCACATGCACCAGGATGTTGAGCGTTCATCTGGTCGACGACGCCGGTCATTGGGTGCAACAGGAGCAGCCGGAGCTGGTCAGTCGTTTGCTGCTCGAACTTCTGCAGAAATCGCGCGCCAGCCGCTGAACGGATTTGACCGCGGAAACACAGCCTTCTATAACAGTTTAGAATCGTTCTAAACGTGGAAGGCGCTGACCCGTGAAGAATTTCGCTGAATTGACCGAGCGCGAGGTGCTGGCGGTTGCGATCTCCTCAGAGGAAGAAGATAGCCGCATCTATATGAGCTTCGCCGAGGACCTCGCGAAGCGTTATCCGGACACCGCCAAGGTATTCGAAGAGATGGCCGAGGAGGAGAGCGGCCATCGCCATCGGCTGCTGGAATTGTATGAGCAGCGTTTCGGACCGCATCTGCCGCCGATCCGACGCGAGGACGTCAAAGGATTTCTGCGCCGGCGCCCGATCTGGCTGACCAAGAATCTGTCGCTCGACGCCATCCGCAAGGAGGTCGAGACGATGGAGCTGCAAGCCGAGCGGTTCTACGCCAAAGCCAGTGAGCGCGCGGAGGACGTCGGGGTCCGCCGGCTGCTCGGCGATCTCGCCGAAGAGGAAAAAGGCCATGAGAAACTTGCGGCAAAGCTGACCAACCAGATTCTGAGCCCGGATGTACGCGAGGCCGAAGACAGGACCCGCCGGCGCCTGTTCGTCCTGCAATATGTCCAGCCCGGCCTCGCCGGATTGATGGACGGATCGGTATCGACGCTGGCGCCGCTGTTTGCCGCCGCCTTCGCGACCCATCTGAACTGGCAGACGTTTCTGGTTGGCCTCGCCGCCTCGATCGGCGCCGGCATCAGCATGGGATTTGCGGAAGCCTTGTCCGACGACGGATCGCTCACCGGGCGCGGTTCGCCATGGCTGCGCGGCGCCGCCAGCGGCGTGATGACGGCACTCGGCGGTTTGGGCCACTCCATGCCCTATCTGGTACCGGATTCATGGCCCAACGCGTTCTGGATCGCGACCGCGATGGCCGGCGTCGTGGTGTTCTTCGAATTGTGGGCGATCGCCTTCATCCGCGCCCGATATATGGACACCCCGTTCCTCCAGGCGGTATTCCAGATCGTGCTCGGCGGCGTCATCGTGCTCGCAGTCGGCATTGTGATCGGCGCGGCATAGAGGCGCTTTTCGACAGTGACGAAACGCCTTTATCGATTCTAAGTCGATCAATTTTGTTTCCTGTTATGGAATTGAAGCGGCATCGAGTGAATCGTTGTCGTGATGCTAAACCCCTTGCCCAATCAACCTCTCCAAGGAATCTCATGGCTGCCCAACTGAGATACGGGACCACCGCGAAGGTGCTCCACTGGCTAATCGTGGCGCTGCTCGTGGTGCAATATCCGATCGGCTGGCTGATGCCCGACCTTCACCGCGGCATGCAACCTGGCGCCGGCATGACATTCCATGTGTCCTTTGGATTAGCGATTCTGGTTCTTATCGTTCTGAGATTCGTATGGCGGCTTACTCATCCGTTAGCTCCCGAAAGTGCGCTGGCCGGCTGGCAGCGGCACAGCTCGGAGGCCGTGCACTGGATACTCTACGTGCTGGTGCTGGCAACCACTCTGACGGGCTGGCTGTTCGCCTCGTTTCGCGGCTGGTCGATCTCGTTCTTCTACCTCGTGCCGGTGC
This sequence comes from Alphaproteobacteria bacterium, assembly GCA_005885285.1. Taxonomy (GTDB): domain Bacteria; phylum Pseudomonadota; class Alphaproteobacteria; order Rhizobiales; family Xanthobacteraceae; genus Bradyrhizobium. The sequence goes on from VAZG01000114.1 coordinate 4,011, forward strand.
CCATGCTGGCATCCGACAATGCGGCGGCCGGCAAAGCCATCGATGGCCTACATCAAGCCGCGGAATGGACATTGCTGGTGGTGATCGGTATCCACGTCGCGGCGGCGCTGGCGCACATGTTCGTCTACCGCGACCGCATCATGCAGCGGATGCTGCCGGAGTAGCTGGCGCCCGCCCAGCAATAGCGCTCTAGCGGCGGCTTGCGGAACCGGGCATCATCTCCTGCAGACCAGCCAAACAGAGCAGGAGAAAAGCCTTGGCCAAATCGCAGTGGAGTTTCAATACCGCGGTCGAAGCGTCGGCAGCACTTAGGGCAAAGAAGGTATCCGCTGTCGAGCTCGCCAACGACGCCATCGGCCGCATTGAGCGCCACGACGGCAAAATCAATGCGATTTGCGTGCGCGATTTCGAACGCGGCCTGCAAGCCGCACGCGAAGCCGACGCCGCGTTGGCGCGCGGCGAGCAAAAGCCGCTGCTCGGAATTCCCCTAACCGTGAAGGAATCCTACAACGTCGCCGGGCTGCCCACGACATGGGGCTTTGTGCCGCAAAAGAATTACCGGCCCGCGGAAGACGCGCTGGCGATTTCGCGGGTGAAAGAAGCCGGCGGCGTGGTCCTCGGCAAGACCAATGTGCCGGTCGGGCTCGGCGATTGGCAGAGCTACAACGATATCTACGGCACCACCAACAATCCCTACAATCTCGGCCGCACGCCGGGCGGTTCGTCCGGCGGATCGGCGGCGGCGCTCGCTGCCGGTTACGGTCCGCTTTCGCTCGGCTCCGACATCGGCGGCTCGCTGCGCGTGCCGGCATTTCATTGCGGCGTCTACGCGCACAAGCCGACTTTTGCGCTGGCGCCCTCGCGCGGCCACTTGCCGCCGCCATTCCCGGCGATCCCAATGGACCGCGACATGGCGGTGATCGGTCCGATGGCGCGCTCAGCTCTCGATCTTTCGCTCGTGCTTGATGTGATCGCAGGGCCCGACCCGCTGGAGGCCGGTATCGGCTACAGACTGGCCCTGCCGGGCGCACGTCACGCCGGCCTGAAGGATTTTCGCGTGCTGGTCGTCGAGACCGATCCGGTATTGCCGCCGAGCAAGGAGATTGGCGACGCGATCGAGAAGCTCGCCGGCAATCTTGCAAAGGCCGGCGCGAGCGTGACACGAGAAAGCCCACTGTTGCCCAACTTTGCGGACTCGACACGGCTGTATATGCGGATGCTGCTGTCGTTCCTTGGCACGTTCTTTCTGCCCGAGGCGTACGCCGGCGCCCAGGCCGCCGCCGCGCAGCTATCGCCCGATGACAGGAGCCTTGCCGCCGAACGTCTGCGCGGCATCACCTCAAGCCATCGCACTTGGGTACTCGACGAGACCGCGCGAGCGCGGCTACGCGCGCAATGGCGTGAGCTGTTTCGGAGTTTCGACGCCGTAATCTGCCCGATCATGCCGACATCCGCCTTTGCGCACGATCATTCGCCCGAGCAGGAAAAGCGCAGCATCAATATCGACGGCAGGGATTATCCCTATCCCGATCAATTGGCCTGGCCCGGGATCGCCACTTTGCCCGGCCTGCCGTCGACTGCCATTCCGCTTGGTCTAAGCGGCGACGGATTGCCGATTGGCGTGCAGATCGTCGGGCCCTGGCTGGAAGATCGCACACCGCTGAAACTGGCGGAACTGATCGAGCGTGAATTCGGCGGCTTCGTTGCGCCGCCGATGTTCGATGATTGATTGTCATTCCGGGGCGAGGCAAAGCCTCGAACCCGGAATCCGGAAGTTGTTGGCATGCCATCTAGGTTCGAGATTCCGGGTTCGCGCGTTCCGCGCGCCCCGGAATGACGGGAAAGGGAGAGCAATGACCAAGGACATCGACGAACTGACGCTGCTCAATCGGGACTACGTCGCCTCGGTGCAGAATTCGGACGTCAAACGTTTCGACGAAATTTTGGCGCAGGATTTTTACTGCACCAATCCCGACAAAACCCTGGTCGACCGTGCCGCATTCCTCAAGCAGACAGCGACGCCGGTGAAGATCAGGAATCTCAGGGCGGAGGACGTCAAGATTCGCGTGCTGGGCGACTTCGCCATCATCCATGCCGCTACCCGCTACACCACACCCGAAGGCGAGCAGGCCTTTGGCCGCTATACCGACTGCTGGGCCAGGCAGAACGGCCGCTGGCTTGCGGTCTCGGCGCATGTGGCGCGGTAGTCACAACCGTCATTGCCGGGCTTGACCCGGCAATCCATCCCTCTTGAAAAGGCTTCTCGTGAAGAAGATGGATGCGCGGGTCGAGCCCGCGCATGACGGCCGACTACGCATCAAACATGATCACGCTGCGCACGGTCTTGCCGGCCTTCATCTCGGCAAAGCCTTCGTTGATTTCGGAAAGCTTCAGCTTGGCCGAGATCCAGTCTTCCAGATGCAGACGCCCGCGCATGTAGAACTCGACCAGACGGGGCATGTCGACGCGGAAATGGTTCGAGCCCATCGATGAGCCCTGGATCTTGCGCTCGCGCAGGAAATCGAAGCCGTGCAGCTCGATCTTCTGGCCGAACGGGATCATGCCGACGATGGTCGCCGTGCCCCCGGGCGCCAGCATCGCAAAGGCCTGCTCCGCGGTCTCCTTGCGGCCCAGCACCTCGAACGAGTGATGCACGCCGCCACCCGTGAGCTCGCGCACCTGCTGCACGACGTCGCCGTTCCTGGGATCGACGATGTCGGTTGCCCCGAGCTTGGTCGCGAGCTGCAGCTTGGCCGGATTGGTGTCGACCGCGATGATGCGACCGGCGCCGGCAATCTGCGCGCCATTGATCGCGGCCATGCCGACGCCGCCGCAGCCGATTACGACCACGTTTTCGCCGGGCCCGACCTTTGCGGTGTTCACCACCGCGCCATAGCCGGTGATGACGCCGCAGCCGATCAGCGCCGCCAGCTCCAGCGGCATGTCCTTGCGGATGGGCAGCATCTTCACCGTGGTATCGGTGCACAACACAGTGCGGCCCATCGTGCAATTGTCGCAGGTGCCACAGAACACCGACAGGCAGGTCACGACATGATCGCCGGGCTTCACGTAATTGACGTCGGAGCCGACCTTCTCGACGATGCCGGCCGACTCGTGGCCAAGCACCGCCGGCAGCGGATGCGGATAGAGCCCTTCCATGAAGTGCAGGTCGGAGTGGCAAAGGCCGGCGACGGAGGTGCGAATCAGGACCTCACGCGGGCCCGGATTCGGCAGGCTGACGTCTTCGATGACCAAAGGCTTGTTGACTTCATGCAGGACGGCGGCCTTCATTGGGTACTCCCTATCACTTTGTTTTCGCTTTTCAGCCTACGTCGCGGCAAGCAGTTCGCCAACCTCGACTATCCCGACCGAACGCTCGCCGAGCAGATGGCCCGCGATTGCGTGCTGTGTCGCATTTTCCGCGAGCCGGAACGGATCGCTTGCCGATATCCGGTGATCGACCACGAGGCGCGACAGCAATAGTCTGCGTGCATCGCCACGCATCTCTTGGATACGCCCGCCTTCCCAGGCAAGCGCCACCGCGCTTGCGACATGATAAAGCAAACTCGTCGCGCGCCGTGCCTCGGCCTCATTGTCGGCACGGCTTGCCACCTCGCGCGCGAAGCCGACCGCGCGGTCGGCGAGATCGCGCAGTCGGTCGCGCCAGGCTTGCGGCACGTTGGCGCTGTCGTCGAGCCGTGCGTGCAAATCGGCCGCGAGCGCGCTATCGGCGCCATGACGGCCGACCGCGCGTTTGAGCGCATCGAGCGCGACGATGTTGCCGGTGCCTTCCCAGATCGAGCCGAGATGGGCGTCGCGCAACAACCGGCTGGTTGCAAATTCCTCGATGTAACCGATGCCGCCGCGCATCTCGAGCGCATCGCCGCAGACTTTTCGGGCATCTCGGGTGGCGCGGAATTTCAAGGTAGGGGTGAGGATGCGCAAAAGCGCGGCCGCATCCTGGCTGCCGGCTTCCGCGCGGTCGAGCGCGTCGGCGGTCAAGAAACTCATCGACAGCGCCTGCTCGGTCGCAAGCGCGATCTTCATCAATTGCCGCCGTCCGAGCGGCAGGTCGACGATGCGGCCTCCGAACACCACGCGATTCTTTGCAACCGTCATCGCGTCGTGATGGGCGCGGCGCATCAGCGCGGTTGATTTGACGCCGTTCGAAAGCCGCGACGAATTCACCATCTCGGCCATCTGCACAAAGCCGCGCTCGAGCTTTCCTACCGCATAGGCGATCGCGCCTTCCAGCTTGATCTCGCCCGAAGCCATCGAGCGGGTGCCGAGCTTGTCCTTCAAGCGAACGATCCGGTAGTGGTTTTGCGAACCATCCTCAAGGTGCCTGGGCATCAGGAACAGGCCGACACCGCGGGTACCGGCTTCGGCGCCTTGCGGCCGCGCGAGCAGCATTACCACTTCGGCGTCGGCATTGGAGCAGAACCATTTCTCGCCGGACAGACGCCAATGATCGCCTTCCTGCACAGCTGTGGTAGTGAGCTTGCCGACGTCGGAGCCGCCTTCCTTCTCGGTCATGAACTGGCCGCCTTGGGTCAGCTTGCTCATGTCGGTTTGGGTCAGGCCATCGAGATATTTTGCCTTCAGCGCATCGCTGCCGAAATTCGCCAACAGCTTGGCGCAGCCGTCGGTGACATTGATCGGGCAGCCGAGGCCGAACTCGGCCTGATTGAACAAAAACGTAAATGCGTGCTTGGCGACAACAGGGTATTTGTCGCCCCAGCCCAGAATGCCCTTGCGGATCGACATCGCGTGAATGCCGAACTCAGAGAACGCGACCTTCTCCAGTTCGCGATAGGCCGGGTGATATTCGATCCACTGCACGTCGCGGCCGAAGCGGTCGCGCGGGTGCAGGATCGGCGGGTGGCGATCGGCGAGGCGCGCGCATTCATCGAGATGACCACCGGCGAGCCCGCCCAGCCGGTCGAGATGCGGCTCGATATGGTTGAAGACCGCCTCGGGCAGATGAATCCGCAACAGATCGGTCAGCGCCGGATCGGCGCGGTAGAAATTCATCCCAGACGTATCCGGCGCCAGCAATCCGGACTGGCTAGCGCTACCTGTCACACCAGGTCCGGATAGAGGTTGCATTGTTGATCCCTTGTTCGTTCCGCCCTGTCGACGGCGAGCCTTTTCGACAAGCCGCTTTGGATGATGTAGATCATTCCGGATAAAGCCGGCGGTCAAGGCCTGCTGTTATTTTCGCTGCAAAGCCGTTCCGTATCAGTGGAATTTGCGCAATGCGAGCTGCCGTACCCGCAAAGCTACGCGCGATCCGGTCTTGGTGAGGTCCGCGGGTTGCCTTGCCGGATTGCGCGCCTAGATATGGTCTTCCTGCCGCTTGAGGAAACACACCATGGAAACGCCGAAATACAAGACCGCTCTCATCGTCGGTGCCGGCGAAGGCTTGAGCGCATCGCTGGCGCGGCTGTTCGCGCACCAAGGCATTCGTGTCGCACTCGCCGCGCGAAAAATCGAAAAGCTCGGCGCGCTCTGCACCGAGACCGGTGCCCGTGCATTTGCCTGCAACGCCACCGAGCCTGAGGAGGTCGAGCGGCTGTTCGGTCTGGTGGAGCGCGAGATCGCGACGCCCGATCTTGTCGTCTACAATGCCAGCGGGCGAGCGCGCGGTACTTTCGTCGAGCTGGCGGCGGCGGATGTCGCGAATGCCATTGCGGTGAGCGCCTTCGGCGGCTTCCTGGTGGCGCAACAGGCCGCAAAACGGATGCTGCCCAACAAGCACGGCGCGATCTTGTTCACCGGCGCGTCCGCGAGCGTCAAGGGGTACGCGCAATCGGCGCCGTTCGCGATGGGCAAGTTCGCGCTGCGCGGCCTCGCCCAAAGCATGGCACGGGAATTGTCGCCGCAGGGCATTCATATCGCGCACTTTGTGATCGACGGCGGCATCCGCAGCGCGGTGCGCAGCGAGGCGCCTGACCGACCGGATTCGATGCTCGATCCCGACGCGATTGCCTTAAGCTACTGGAACGTGCTGCAACAGCCGCGCAGCGCCTGGACTTGGGAGCTGGAATTGCGGCCCTGGGTCGAGAAGTTTTAAGGGGGGATTCACATGACAACCGAAATCACCATCGACACCGGCACCGATGAACTCCTCTGCGCGATCCGCGACCGCGTTGCGATCATCACGCTGAACCGGCCGCAGGCGCGCAATTCCTTATCCGACCATCTCACGCCGGCGCTGCGCACCATGATCAGGACCTGCGGCGAGAACCCCGATGTCGGTGCACTCCTGATCACCGGCGCCGGCACGGCCTTCTGCTCGGGCGGCGACGTCAAGGGCATGGGTGCCCATCGCGACAAGAAGAAGCTGGAAATGTCCTATGATGAGAAGGTCGCGGATCTTCAGGAGCGCCAGCGCTTGCTGACCGGCGCGCTGATCTCGGTACGCAAGCCGACCATCGCGGCTTTGCCCGGCCCTGCGGCAGGCGCAGGTCTCGCCATCGCCATGGCCTGCGACATTCGCATCGCCGCAAGCTCGGCATTCGTTTCGACCGGCTATCTGCGGGTTGCGCTCAGCGGCGACTACGGCATTGCCTGGTTGTTGACGCGGCTGGTCGGCACAGCGCGGGCACGCGAATTGATGTTTACCGCCGAGAGGGTCGATGCCGAAAGATGCGAGAGGATTGGCCTCTTCAACCGCGTGGTGCCGGATGACAGCCTGCAGCAAGAAGCCTTTGCCTTTGCGAAATCGATGGCGGAAGGGCCGACGCTGGCGTTGCGCTACATGAAGGACAATCTCGACGAAGCCCTGCTGTTCGATTTTGCCACCGCACGCGACCACGAAGCCGAGCGCCTGGTCCGCCTGACGACGACAGCCGATCATCGCGAAGCCGTGCAGGCCTTCATCGAGAAGCGCAAGGCAGTGTTTACCGGGAAGTAAACGTGTAGATTCTATGTGGGTGGGCAAAGGCGTACTTGCGCCGTGCCCACCATCTATCCAGATCATGATTTGGAATGGTGGGCACGCTTCGCTTTGCCCACCCTACAGATTCTTACATTGCCGCCGGATGCACGATCTGCTCCGCAGCGAGCTTCCAGCTCGCACAGGGAATATCCTTTGGCGCAGCGTCGATGTGCTTCTCAAACCGCACCAGCTTCCAGTCGTCCGGATTGTGCGTGAAGGCGTAGCCGGATTTCCTTGCGAGAGCGATCATGGCGTCATTGGAACGCAGCGTGTCGCCGAACAGGCGCTCGGCGCCGAATGCCGCGGTGCGGCATTCCAGGTTCTTCAGCAGTGACGACCCGATGCCGTGGCCCTGCCAGCGGTCGTGGATCGAAAGACCAAATTCGAGACTTCCAGCATCGGCGTGGAACGCGTAGCGGGCTTCGCCGACAATGGTCTCGAAGCCGTCGACATTCATCGTGGCGACGACGCTGAAGCGCTCACCTTCGCCGACGTGCGTGAAATGCTCCAGTTGCGATTTGGACAGCTCGCTCATGGCGCCTAGGAAGCGGTTATAGCGGGAGCGCGTCGAGAGAGAACGAAAGTAGTTCTGCAATTCCTCGGCATCGCGCGGCTCGACGAAACGGATCGTCATCGGATCACCGCTGCGCGAACGCAGCACGTCGGAATATTGCCGGAGATCGTCAAGCCGTAGTGTGGTCATGGGCTCGCTCTCAATCCCGAAAGAAGGCGGCCGGCGTCCCGTCGCAAGCAACGCCGGCCTGGCTGCTATGGTTAAGCCCGCCAAAAGGGTTTCTCGGCCTCGTTCACGATGTCGCTCCAGGAAAGTCCGACATCATGGAGGTCGCGGTCGGTCCATCGCGCCAGCTCGCGGCGCTGCCGCACCCGGTCGCGCCAAATGTGGAAGGTCTCGCTGAGCTGGGTTAAAAGCCCCGTATCATGATGATTTCTCATCGTTTCATGTGTGCAAGTAGACATTTTCGTCTCCTATACCTAAACTGTTGCGGGTAATATCGGTGCTTTTTCGGTTTTCGACAAACGACACTTTGTACCGCTTCGCATGATATAAACTCATGTAAACGGGAAAAATATGGGAAAAAATATGGGAATATGGGAAGGAGAATGGGAAAATGAGCGCCAGGCTGCCTTCGCTCAACGGGTTACGGGCCTTCGAGGCTGCCGCACGGCATTTGAGCTTCACCCAGGCCGCGTCGGAACTGAATGTCACGCAAACCGCGATCAGCCATCAGATCCGGCGATTAGAGGAAGAGCTCGGGATTCGGCTGTTCATCCGGCAGAACCGCGCGCTGGAACTGACGCCGGAAGCGAGGGACTATCTTCCGGGCATCCGCGCGGCGTTTAACGATTTACGGCTCGCCACCGACCGGCTGATGCGGAAGGAGGACGGCCATGTGCTGACGGTATCCACGCTCGCGTCGCTGGCGGCAAAATGGCTGCTGCCGCGGCTTTCCGCATTCCAGGAGGCCCACCCCGGCATCGACGTTCGCATCACCACCTCGACCAGCCTGGTCGATTTCGAGCGCGACAATGTCGATGCCGCGATCCGTTATGGCCGCGGCCAGTGGCCGGGCGTTCGCGCCGACTGGCTGATGGCGGACGAGCTTTTTCCGGTCTGCAGTCCGGCCCTCGTCAACGGCAACAAGCCGCTGCTATGTCCGCAAGACCTGAAGGATCAAGTGCTGCTGCACACCAGCAACACCAATAGCGACGACTGGCGGCTGTGGCTGACGGCCGCTGGCCTGCCCGCGGATATTTCCAAGCAGCCAGGCGTCACGTTCGACCTGATGTTCATGACGGTGCAGGCGGCGATCGACGGCATCGGCGTCGCAGTAGGGCGGACCTCTTATGTCCAGGACGATATCGCCAAGGGACGGCTCGTGGTTCCCTTCAAGATCGCGCTGCCGGCGGATGCCGGATTCTATCTGGTTTCGCCGGAGGCGCGCGCGGATTCGCCAAAACTTCACGCATTCCGGCAATGGCTGGCGGTCTCGGCGCAGAGCAAATCCTGAATCATCGGCCTTTTTAGCCACAGAACCAGAGATTTGCGGTTGGTCGCGCTGCGCCGGCATGGCACATTGCTTGGCCACACTAGAGCCAGCCGGCGAGAAGGGTTTTTCGCAAAGGCTGCATCGAAAACGGGGGACGCGTTCATGTCGCAGCCAGGTAATTCCGAAGTACCGCAGATCAAATCACGCATCGGCGCCATCCTGCGCGCGACCAGCGGCAATTTCCTCGAGCAGTTCGACTTCTTCCTGTTCGGCTTTTACGCACAGGATATCGCCAAGGCATTCTTCCCAGCCCAGAACGAGACCGCGGCCCTGCTCAATGCGTATGGTGTGTTCTGGCTCGGTGCGCTGATGCGCCCGGTCGGCGCCATCGTGCTGGGCGCTTATATCGACCGTATCGGCCGCCGCCAGGGATTGATCGTGACGCTCGCGCTCATGGCGCTTGGAACCGTGGTGATTGCTTTCTGCCCCACTTACGCATCCATCGGCATCGCCGCAACGATCATTGTGCTGATTGGCCGGCTGATACAGGGGTTTTCCGCCGGCGTCGAACTCGGCGGCGTCTCTGTTTATCTTTCCGAGATTGCGACGCCTGGCAATCGCGGCTTCTACACGTCGTTCCAGTCTTCCAGTCAGCAGGTCGCGATCTTTGTCGCGGCGATCATCGGCTTTCTCCTGAGAGAAGGCATTCACGGTGACACCTTCCTGGATTCCATCGGCGGGATCGCCAAATGGCGCATCCCGTTCTTTATCGGCTGCCTCATTATCCCGGTTATCTTCTTCCTGCGCCGCACGCTGGAGGAAACGCCCGAATTCCTGAAGATGAAGAAGCATCCGACCGCGAAGGAGGTATTTGCCTCGGCGATCGCCAATTGGCGCATCGTCGTTCTCGGCATGATGATCGCTGTGTTGACCACGACCACCTTTTACTTCATCACGGTGTACGCACCCGGTTTCGGCAAGCAGCTCAGCCTCTCGCCAACGGGGACATTGATCGTGACCCTTCTCGTTGCGGTCACGAACTTCATCTGGAATCCGGTCGGCGGCGCGGTTTCCGACCGGCTCGGCCGCAAGCCTGTGCTGCTGGCGATTGCAGGCTTGTCGTTTCTGACTGCTTACCCTGCGCTTTCCTGGCTCGCGGCAGAGCCCACACTCGGAAAGCTGCTGGCAGTCCAGATGATGTTCTCGTTCTACTTCGGCGTCTACAGCGGCACGATGCTCGGATGCCTGGTCGAGATCGTGCCGGCCCATGTCCGCACCACCTGTTTCTCGATAGCGTTCGCATTGGCCGCAGGCATATTCGGCACGTCCACTCCCTTTGTAGCGACCAAGCTGATCGAAATCACCCATGGGGACAAGGCGTCGCCGGCATACTGGCTGATGTTCGGCGCGGCACTCGGCATCATCGCGGCGCTGACGGTCTATCGCGGCGGACGCACCATCGAGACCCGCGAGGCCGTCACCGCGTAAGTTCAGGAATCGCCGGCCGGGTGCCCACCCGGCCGGCGGCCTCGCTCATTCCATGCCAACAAGATAAAAAACCCAGCATGGTTGATTTTAATCGCAAGTATGACGTGCTGGTGATCGGCGGCGGCAACGCCGCCCTGTGCGCCGCGATCAGTGCGCGTCGATCAGGCGCCTCTGTACTGGTGCTGGAGGGCGCGCCGAAATTCTATCGCGGCGGCAACACCCGCCACACCCGCAACATGCGCTGTGCCCACGATGCGGCGACCGAGATCCTGACCGGGCCGTATAGTGAAGAGGAATTCTGGGAAGATCTCCTGCGCGTGACCGGTGGGGAGACCGACGAGGAGCTGGCGCGCCTCATGATCAAAGAGTCCAAAGACGTCCTGAACTGGATCGTCGAGCAGGGCGTGCGCTGGCAACCCTCGCTCGGCGGCACGCTGAGCTTGGGGCGGACCAATTCGTTCTTCCTTGGCGGCGGCCGGGCGATGCTGAACGCGCTCTATCTCACCGCCGAGCGGCTCGGCGTCGAGATCCTCTACGACGCTGAAGTGATGGACCTCGAAATCGACAACGGCATGTTTCTTTCCGCTGTTCTCAAGCAGGGCGACGGCGGCGTTCAGGCGCGGGCGTCGACGATGGTTGCGGCCGCCGGCGGGTTCGAGGCCAATATCGAATGGCTCAAGCAATATTGGGGTGAGGCCGCTGATAATTTCCTGATCCGCGGCACGCCTTATAATCGCGGCGCGATCCTCAAGATGCTGCTCGCCAACGGCGTGCAGGAGGTCGGCGATCCCACCCAATGCCACGCGGTCGCGATCGACGCCCGCGCGCCGAAATTCGACGGCGGCATCATCACGCGGCATGATTCCGTGGTGTTCGGCATCGTCGTCAATAAGAATGCCATGCGCTTCTACGACGAGGGCGAAGACATCTGGCCGAAACGTTATGCCATCTGGGGCCGGCTGGTGGCAGCCCAGCCCGACCAGATCGCCTACATCCTCTTCGACAAGACGGTGGTGACAAGTTTTATGCCGACGCTGTTCCCGCCGATCGGCGCCGGCAGCATTGCCGAGCTCGCCAGCGAGCTCAAGCTTGATCCGGCCGCGCTCGTAAACACCGTCACCGAGTTCAACGCCGCAGTGCAACCCGGGACCTTCGATCACACGATCCTCGACGATTGCCGTACCGAAGGCGTGATGCCGCCCAAGACCCATTGGGCGCGAAAGATCGAGACGCCCCCTTATTATGCTTATCCGGTGCGACCCGGCATCACCTTCACCTATCTCGGCACCCGCGTGAACCGACAGGCGCGCATGCTGATGAAGGGCGGCAAGCCGTCGGCCAACATGTTTGCTGCCGGTGAGATCATGGCGGGCAATGTGCTCGGCAAGGGCTACGCGGCCGGCATCGGCATGACCATCGGCAGCGTGTTTGGGCGGATCGCCGGACAGGAAGCGGCAAGAAATGCGACGAACTAACGACCGCAGTCATTTCGCGGAGGAGCCATGTCACGAGGAGCGATGTCACGCCTTGCAGCAACGTCCATCACCGCAGTTCTAATGGCCGCGACACCGGCAGGCGCGGAGGAGCCGATTTCGTTGCGCGATATGGGCTCTTTCCATGTCGGGGGACGGCTGGTGGAAATCTCCGGTAAGCCGGTCAAGGAGGTCACCTTCACGCCCGGCGGCGTGCCGGCCAAGGTCGACCCGAACGGGGTCTACCAGGTCGAGCAGATGTATGTGCAATATTTCCTGCCCGCCAACGAGAAGGGCGCCTATCCGCTATTGTTGTGGCATGGCGGCGGCCTGACCGGCGTCACCTACGAGACCACGCCGGATGGACGCGAAGGCTGGCTGAATTACTTCCTGCGCAAGGGCTGGAGCGTCTACAATTCGGATGCGGTCGAGCGCGGGCGCGCCGGATGGGCGCAATATCCCGACATCTTCAAAAGCGAACCGGTGTTTTTGACCACCGCCAATCCGTTCGAGCGATTTCGCATCGGCGATGGTCCGAACTCCTACGATCCCGATCCGGCCAAGCGCAAGCTGATGCCCGGCAGCCAGTTTCCCAACGAGGCGTACGAGAATTTCGTCAAGCAGGGCGTGCCGCGCTGGACCAACAACGACGATGCGACGATTGCGGCCTATATCGCCGAGATCGACCGCATCGGTCCCTGCATCATCCTGTTCCACAGCCAGGCCGGCACCTTCGGCTTCAAGGTGGCGCAGGCGCGCCCCGACAAGGTCAAGGCGCTGATCGCGGTCGAGCCGGCCGGCGTCGGCGATCCCGCCAGGATCGATGTTCTCAAGAACATCCCGACGCTGTTCATCTACGGCGACTACATCGAACGCGATTCACGCTGGCCGAAAATCCGCGCCACCGGCTTGGCCTTTGCCGACGCCATGAAGGCCGCCGGCGGCAGCGTCGATGTCGTCGAACTGCCGAAAGTCGGCATCAAGGGCAATTCACACATGATGATGATGGACAAGAACAACGGGCAAGTCGCCGGCCTGATCCAGAATTGGCTGGAGGGCAAGGGCTTGACCAAGAAGCCCTGAGCGCACCGGAACAGGCACAACATGCACGGCACCAAAATCCTCACCGAGGCCGACCGCCTGATGACGGTCTGCAATTCGTGCCGCTATTGCGAGGGCCTGTGCGCGGTATTTCCGGCGATGGAAATGCGCCGCTCGTTCTCCGACGGCGACCTCAATTATCTTGCCAATCTGTGTCACGCCTGCGGCGCCTGCTACACCGATTGCCAGTTCTCGCCGCCGCATGAATTCGACGTCAACGTGCCCAGGACGCTCGCGATCGCGCGCGCCGAGTCCTATGCCGCCTATGCCTGGCCGCGCGCGTGCGCAGGCCTGTTCGAGCATAACGGCGTGGCGATCAGTTTGAGCGCAGCGCTCAGTGTCGCGGTCTTCATCTTCGGCTTTGCCGTCTTCAACGATCCGAAGGCGTTGCACCGCGTTCACACCGGCCCCGGCGCGTTCTATGCGCTGATGCCGCATAACGCGATGGCGGCGCTGTTCAGCGCGGCGTTCCTGTATGCGATCGCAGCCCTGGCGATGGGCGCCCGCGCCTTCTGGCGCGATATCGGCGAGCCCGTGAGCATGAGGAGCGATGTGCCTTCGCTGTGGCAGGCGATCCGGGATACCGGGAACTTGCGCTATCTCGACGGTGGCGGCGTCGGCTGCTTCAACGAGGACGAGCGCCCGACCGACCGCCGCAAGATCTATCACCACCTCACTTTCTACGGATTTCTGCTCTGCTTCGCCGCAACCTGCGTGGCGACGCTTTATCATTATCTGCTCGCCCGCGAGGCGCCGTATCCGTGGTGGGACCTCCCGGTGGTGCTGGGCACGCTGGGCGGCATCGGACTCCTGATCGGTCCCGCGGGACTGCTGGCCGCGAAATGGCAGCGCGACCCGGCGCTCGCCGATGCTGAGCGCACCGGCATGGATACGGCGTTCATCCTGATGCTGCTCCTGACCAGCGCTACCGGCATGGCGCTGTTGCTGTTGCGCGATACGGCGGCGATGGGCCCGCTGCTGGCGCTGCATCTGGGCGTGGTGTTCGCACTGTTCATCACGATGCCCTACGGCAAATTCGTGCACGGCATCTATCGCTTCGTCGCGCTGGTGCGTTACGCGCGGGAGCGGCAGATGATTGCGGGCTCGTCGCTTCGCGACGCCTCGGAGTGACGATCACAAATCCACCACCACGTAATCGCTTTCCACCGCGACCTTGATGGTCTCGGCGACATAGGGCCCCTTCACCAGGGCTGCCCCCGGCTCGACATTGA
>VAZG01000355.1 GCA_005885285.1 Alphaproteobacteria bacterium
GATGGCAATCGAGATCGAGGCCGATCTCGATGCGCAAAACGAGATCGTGAACTGGCGCCATTCGATTTGGAGCAATGGTCACGCGGCGCGGCCGGGGCGCGCGGCGCAGCCTGCCCTGCTCGCCGCCTATGAGCTGGAAAATCCGTTCCCGCGGATGATCTCGACCAATCCGCCGCAGGCCAATGGCGGCGGCGGTGACCGCAATTCCATTCCGCTCTATGATTTTCCGGTGTGGAGGATCGAAAGCCACCGCCTCCTGACCATGCCAGTGCGCACGTCAGCGCTGCGGACGCTTGGCGCGCAGGGCAATGTGTTTGCGATCGAAAGCTTCCTCGACGAGATCGCGATCGAACGCGGCGAAGATCCGATCGAATTCCGGCTGCGACATCTGCGGGATGAGCGCGCCAAAGACGTGATCCGCGCGAGCGCGCGACGCGCTGGCTGGAAACGGGAGAAAACACCTGGCACCGGCTACGGCACCGGCTTTGCCCGCTACAAGAACACCGGTGCCTATTGCGCCGTAGTCGCCGAGATCGAGGGCGAGCAAGATATCCGCGTCAAACGGCTGACGCTCGCAGTCGACGTTGGCGAAGCCATCAATCCCGACGGGGTCATCAACCAGATCGAGGGCGGCGCGATCCAGGCCACGAGCTGGGTCTTGAAGGAGCGCGTCCGCTTCGATCGCGAGCACATCACCTCGAGCTCCTGGACGGATTATCCGATCCTTCGCTTCAGCGAAGTGCCGCAAGTTGTGGTCGAAGTGATCCAGCGGCCAGATATCGAACCGGTCGGTGCCGGCGAGGCCGCGCACGGCCCGGTCACCGCAGCCATTGCCAACGCCGTGTTCGATTGTCTGGGCGTGCGCATTCGCCATCTGCCGATCACCCGCGACAGCCTGATCGCGGCGATGGAACTCTCTTCATGACAAGCTTGAGCGTCCTGAGCGGTGGTGCGGCGCAAGGCCTGGTCGCAAGCATCGCAACGAAATTCAATGCGCAGACCGGCCTCGATCTCGCAGGAGAGTTCGGCGCGGTCGGAGCCATGGCCCAAAAATTGCGCCAGGGGATGCCAACCGATATCGTGATTCTGACGGCAGCGCTTGTCGCCAAGCTCGTGGAAGAGAAGCTGGTGGTGGCCTCCTCGATCGCGGATGTCGGATTGGTCGAGACCGCCCTCGCCGTGCGCCAGCGCGATCCTTTGGTTATGGTCAGGGATGAGGCCGATCTGCGCCGAGCATTGCTGGCGGCGGATGCGATCTTCTTGCCGGACACCGAGACTTCCACCGCCGGAATTCACGTCGCCAAGGTGCTGGCGCAGATCGGTATTGCCGACGCGATCGCTCCACGGCTCAGAATCTACCCGAATGGCGCGACCGCGATGCGTCACCTTGCGGCGTCCGATGCGGTCAGGCCGATTGGCTGCACGCAGTCGACCGAGATCATCAGCACGGAAGGCGTCGTCTTGTCGGGAGCGTTGCCAGTGGGATACGGACTTTCGACAATGTACACGGCCGGCGTGACCACGCAGGCCGCGAACCCGCGGCAAGCGCAGGCTCTTATCAATTTGCTAACAAGCGCCGATGCGCGGGGCTTGCGCGAGCACGCAGGCTTTCTGAGCGGCGCAAACTAGCCGGCCGGTGGCCTGCCCAGTCGGCGCTTTCGCATTTGTCTTTGCCGCGAACTCCATATACTAATATATTAGTTCGGAGCAAGTATGCCGATACGCGCCACCAAAAAGAGTGAGGCCGCATCACGTTCGACGGCAGTCGGCACGCGCCGCAGCGGCCGGCCGCGCGCGGCAACGGCTTCGTCGCGGATCTATTCCGATCTGCGCGCCGAACTGGTCTCGCTGCAACGGCGTCCCGGAGAGGCGATCTCCGAAGCCGAGATCGCCCTCTCCTACGGCGTGAGCCGAACACCAGTTCGCGAAGCCATTCTTAGATTATCCGATGAAGGTCTGGTCGACATATTTCCCCAATCGGGCATCTTCGTCTCGCGCATTCCGATCG
The DNA here is from genome assembly GCA_005885285.1 of Alphaproteobacteria bacterium. GTDB lineage: Bacteria > Pseudomonadota > Alphaproteobacteria > Rhizobiales > Xanthobacteraceae > Bradyrhizobium. The sequence goes on from VAZG01000355.1 coordinate 2,009, forward strand.
CGGCGCTGCCGGAGGCGATCATCATCCGCAAGGCGCTGGAGGAGACCACCGCGCGCCTCGCCGCCGAGCGGGCCACGTCCAGCCAGATCCTGACCCTGCATTCGATCCTGGAACGTCAGCGCGAGGCTGATGTTGCCGGGGACCGGGATGCCTTTCATCACGCGGATGAGACATTTCACGGCAGCGTCGCGGAAGTCGCCAGATATCCCGGAATCTGGACGCTGATCCAGCAGGTCAAAGTCCACGTCGATCGCTACCGTCGGCTGACCCTACCGCAGAGGGGGCGGATGGCGCAGGTGATCGCGCAGCACGAGGTTATCCTGGCCGCGATCGAAAGACACGACCCGGCAAGCGCCGGAGCCGCCATGGCAGCGCATCTCGAAAAGTTGCTTGGCGACATCTCCGCCACCCAACATACCAATCCGGAGTTTTTCGACGAGCGACCTTAGCAAGGCATAGGAACGCGGCCCGCGAAAAAAAGAGCTGCGCCAAACCAACGACACCATGGGAGAACAGCGATGGAACGCCGCGATTTTATCAAGTTGAGCGCTGGAGTCGGAGCGGCCGTGGCGTTGCGGCCGCTCTCACGCGCATCCGCGCAAACAAAATCGGTTTTCAAGGCATCCGACGTTCAGCCCACGGGCTACCCGACGGTGGCGGCGACTGAAAACCTCGGCAAGAAGCTCGAGGTCGCCACTCAGGGCCGGCTCTCGATCCAGATGTTTCCATCGATGCAACTGGGCGGCGAAAAGGAAACCATTGAGCAGACTCAGATCGGCGCCATCCAGATGTTGCGCGTCAGCGTCGGGACAGTGGGCCCGATCGTCGACGATATCAATGTCGTCAACATGCCGTTCCTGTTCAAGAATACAGCGCATGCGGAAAAGATGATGGACGGACCGATAGGACAGGAATTGCTCGACAAGATCACGGCGAGCCCCAATGCCGGACTGGTCGCATTGTGCTGGATGGATTCCGGCGCCCGCAGCCTTTACAATACTAAGCGGCCGATCAAGACGATCGAGGACCTCAAGGGCCTGAAATTCCGCGTCATCGGCAATCCGATTTTCGTCGACATGATGAACGCGCTCGGCGGCAACGGCGTCGCCATGGGCTATGACCAGGTGTTCAGCGCGCTGCAGACCGGCGTCATCGACGGCGCCGAGAACAATCCGCCGAGCTATGTCTTCAGCAATCACTATACGGCGGCGAAATATTATTCTCTCACCGAGCACCTGATCATTCCCGAAGTGCTGCTGTTCTCGAAGAAAGCCTGGGGCGCGCTTTCGAGCGACGACCAGAACCTGATCAAGAAGTTTGCCCGCGAGGCGCAGATGGAAGAACGCGAGCTCTGGAACAAGTACGAGCAGCAGGCGATGGAAAAGGCCAAAGCCGCCGGCTGCCAGGTCATCGAGATATCAGACAAGGCGCCGTTCCAGAACGCCGTCAAGCCGGTGTGGGACAAATACGGCCCGAAATACCAGGACATGATCAACCGCATTCAAGCGATCTGAGCGAACAACTCATTTGCCCGGCAAATCGGGAATTTTGGAAATGGCCGGACTGTTTCGCCGAACGATGGATTATCTCTATCTGGTGTGCGTCATCGTCGGCTGCACGGCGTTCGTCTTGATCTCTGCGATCATCCCCTGGGCGGTGTTCACGCGCTACGTGCTCAACAGCGCCGCGTCATGGCCCGAACCGCTCGCGGTGCTGCTGACCATTGTGCTCACCTTTATCGGCGCCGCTGCAGCCTACCGGCTCAACCTGCACATGAACATCTCGTATTTCGCCGACCACTTGCCGACGCGATGGCGTACCCTGCTGGACGTCATCGTCCAGCTTCTGATGGCGCTGATCGCAGTCTTCATGATCGTCTGGGGCGAGCGGCTTGTCGAAGTGACCTGGCACAATACCATCGCCGATTTCCCATTCCTTTCGGTCGGGATCACCTATCTGCCGATCCCCGTTGGCGGCGCCTGCCTGCTGGTGTTCATCATTGAACGCATTTTTCTCGGGCTCCCGCCCGACCCGATCGTTCACCATCCTGAAACAACGCCGTTCGATTGATCGCCTAAGGGGCAGACCATGGATATCCTGATCTTGCTTGGGACAATGCTGGTCTGCTTCGTGATCGGCATGCCCATTGCGTATGCGCTGGCAATGGCCGCGATTGCCGGCGCGCTTTCGATCGGCATC
>VAZG01000115.1 GCA_005885285.1 Alphaproteobacteria bacterium
AGCCCTGGCGGCCGAAACCGCTCGCGACCCACAACCCGCGCCGCAACTGGCCGATCTGCGGCATGCCATGCACGGTCTCGCCGACGGCGCCACCCCAGGTCTCGGCAATCTCCACGGGCCCGAGTTTTGGAAACACGGTGCGGATCCTGCGCTCAATGGCGCGCCCAAAACGTTGCGGCCGCGCGGCCCAGGTGGTTTCCGGGCTCGCCCACATCAGGCGGTCGCCATCCACGATCCGGAAATGATCGATGCCGTCGGTGTCGGCCACCGAGCCCTTGAATGCGATGACGTCGTCCAGGCGCGCGCCGAGCGGCGCGGTCAGCGCGGCGTAGCGCCAGACCGGCAGCAGCGTCTCCGACAACCGCCGCAGCGGCGCGCCGAGATGGATATTGCCGGCGAGCACGATGTGGGAGGCGCGCAAACGCGCCGACGGTGTCACGATGCGTTTGCGAATCCCCGAGGCATCGATGCTGACGACCGGCGTGTCCTCGAAGATGCGCGCCCCTGCTCGCCTTGCGAGCATGGCCAGACCGTGGACATATTTGCGGCCGTCGATCTGGAATGCCTTGGGATAATACACGCCGTGAAAATAGTGATCGGTCCGAAGCTCGCTGCGCACGCGATCGATCTGCCAGCCTTCCACCTCGGTCTCAAAATCCTCGCTTAGCATCTGTAACCGGCTGATCAATTGATTGCCGACATCGACGTTGGAAACCTCGAGCGCGCCTTCGCTGAGCGCAATGCCCGGCATCTTTTCCTCGGAGGCGTTGGCGCGAACAAATTCCGCGCCCTCCTTGGACAACGACCAGAGTTCGCGGGCGTCTTCAAACCCAATGCGTTCGATCAGTTGCGAAAGCGGAAGTCCGTAGCCCGGCATGACCGTGCCGAGCTGATGGCCGGACGCATTCCAGCCAACGTGCCGGCCTTCGAGAACGGCGACGCTGGCACCAAGCCGCGCCGCCTCGAGCGCAACCGTGAGACCGGCGAGCCCGGCCCCGACCACGCAGATATCGACGTCGAGGTCGAACGATAGCCGCGCACGTTCATGCAACGTCGCGCCATCCGCTCCGTTGGTCTTGCCCTTGGGAGTCCCACTCATGACGTTTTCTTACGTACCCTTCGGATACTTGTCACCTTGTCCTAAGCATGAGCTTGTAGATTAATTGGGACCGAAACGAATCGAGATTGCGTTATGCGCCGTTTGATGCTGCTGCGTCACGCCAAGACCGAAAGCGACGCTCCCTCAGGCCGCGATCAGGACCGCCGGCTCGACGAGCGCGGCCTTAGGGATGCCGCCGAAATCGGCGGCTGGATCGGCCGGAATCCGCCCTTTCCGGATTGCGTGCTGGTTTCGCCGGCGGTCCGGGCGCACCAAACCTGGGACATCGCCTGGGCCGCGATGATGGGTTTGGCGCCCAAGCCGCATGTCGAGCTTGTGGCGGACCTTTATGGCGCGGAACCGGCGCAGCTCCTGCAGACGATCCGTACGGCCTCGGTCTCCGATCCGAAGCGGCTGATGCTGGTCGGCCACAATCCAGGGATGCACGAGCTGGCGCTGGCGCTCGCCGGCAGCAGCGACGCTGCCGCGCGCAAGGCGCTTGCCAACAATCTGCCGACATCCGGCCTTGCGGTGTTCGACTTCGCCATCGATGACTGGAACGACGTGGCATTCCGCCGCGGACGGCTGGTGCTGTTTGTCAGCCCCAAGCTTCTCAAGCAAGCCTAACGCCGCGTCGCCAAGCGCTCGATCTATGCTAGATTGATCAGGGACAGGGAGGGCGCAAGATGTTCAAATCGATTCTGGTGCCGATCGATCTTTCCGATACCGATCTGGCGAAACCCGCGATCGCAACCGCCGCGACGTTGTCGCAAACGTGGAATGGCACGGTCCGGCTTCTCAACGTGCTGCCGATGACGCCGGTGATGCTGGCAGAATACGTGCCGGCGGATTTCGATACCCAGCAGCGTGAGACGTCCGAGGAAGCGCTCGGGATCGTGGCGCGGGAATCCGGCATCGAGCCATCGCGGATTTCGGGCGTGGTGCGGCAGGGCGGCATCTATCACGAAATCCTCGAAGAGGCCGCAGCAATCAAGGCCGACCTGATCGTGATGACCTCGCACCGCCCGGCGATGCGGACTTATTTCCTCGGCTCCAACGCCGGCCATGTGGTGCGCTACGCCAAATGCTCGGTGCTGGTGGTGCGGCATTAGAGCATGATCCGGAAAAGTGGACACCGGTTTTCCCTCGCGACAAACGCGGAACGCGTTTGCGCGGAGATCATGCTCAATCAAAAACCTAAAGCGCGATGACGATCTAACTTAATCTCATCGCGCTTTAGCGAGGTTATTTGCGCTTGATTGCGAGCGAGCGATTACGGCAATAGCGCTTGCGGCAGATGATCGAAGCTGTAGGCGAGCGGCCGGTTGCGGCGGACGAAGCCGCCGACCTGCCAGCCGAACAGGGCGGTGAAACCGACGATAAACAATGCGCCCGCGAATTCGCCGGTCGCGATGGCGCGAACCAGAAGCCCGGCCATCGCGGTCCCCAGCACGGCCAGCAAGATAAGCACGACGGCATAGCTATTCGCGCCCAGTCCGCCGCTCAAGGCGGCTCGGCTTCCGGCCTTCGCCATCCGCTCATGCAGTTGCACGATGAAGTTGCGATATTCCTTGTCCTGCGGCGCCATCAGAGCCGCGGTCTGCCATGTCGTCGACAGGATGGCGATGTGCGCAGCATTTGCATGGTGGATGTCGGCGCGGAAGCGGCGCGACTGCATCGATACCGGCCGGTATGACAGCCGGATCGCGCCAATCTCCGCATACGGCCACACCCCGGACCGGCCAGCCAGGCGGAACGATAATCCGTCGTCCGTCAGCTCGAACTGATGCGCCCCGCCAATCAGCGACGCCTTGTAGGCGTAGCGGGTCGCGGGCGCGGCGGCCTCGATCGGCAAACCGGCGGTCATGGCGGGGGAATTTAGCGCGACAGACACGCCCACAACAATGCCAATGATGCAATGGCGCCCAATACGGTTCGTACCGCGTGGAGCGCACCCCATCTGACAATCCGCGCGCGCGAAGCCGGCCCGGCCCTTTCCGCGTCAGTTGCGAGCAGCGCATCGTTGGTCGGTTTGATCCCGAACAGCGTCCACGGCCAGGGTGCGATGATGGCGATGGCGCCGATCAGGAAGCCGGGATGCGAGTTCTGCCACCACGCGATCATCGCCAGCGCGAAGCCTGCGAGCGCGAGCGGCGCCTGCATGGCGGCGCCGCGTTTGTAGGAAAGCTTCCACTCCGTAAGCAGCGCCCGATCCTCCAGCGTCAGCCGCGCCGGCTGTTCGGCGACGTTCACATAGATTGCCGCGCCAAAGAACACGGCTGCCGCCGTCAATGCCAGAAGACCGATTGCCATGCGCGCACACACCCTGGGCAATATCTGCTCAAACAATGGTTGAACGTGGCCCGCGCCTGCTTGCGCGGCCGCCTGGCTTTATCTTACAAGCGGCGCATGGCCGAGGCGACTTATTTTCCGCGGCGCCTGATTCTGGCGGGCGCGATCGTTTCAGGCGTGCTGCTGGCGCTCGGCGTGCACATGCTAGGCGTGCGTTACGGCCTCGATCTCGGCGGCCTGTGGCGCTCCGATAGCCGCGAATTCATGCCCGCGGGTGCGGCGATCGCATGGTGGCTGATCGCGACTGTCGGCTTCTCCGGCGGCTATTTCACCGCCGACCTGATGCACAGCGCGGCGTCAGGGCAAATTCCGATGCGGATGCGGCAATTCCTGGTCGTGGTCGGCGTGCTGATCCTGGCGGGCGCAGGCCAGGCGGCTTCGGCGCCGAGCCCGCTGCCGACGATTTCGGGCGTGCTCGCCGGTCTTGCAGCGCTTTGCCTCGGCGCGGTGATGGCGTTCTGCGGCGCGCATTTTGCGCTGCGCAAGGCCTAGCAGACCTGACGAGACGTAGAACCTACGCCACCGCGGTGGCGCGCGGTCCGGCCAGCATGCTCTCGACGTCGGCTGCGGGACGCGGCTTGCTGAACAAATAGCCCTGGGCCTGCGTACAACCTTCTTGGCGCAACAGCTCAAGCTGCGCACTCGTTTCGACACCCTCGGCGGTGGTCGCAATACCAAGGCTCTTGCCCAGGCCCGTCACGGCGCGAATGATGGCCATCGAATCGTTGCGGGTGGCGAGCTCGCTCACGAACGAACGGTCGATCTTGATCTTGTCGAATGGGAAACTGCGCAGATAGCTCAGCGACGAATAACCGGTGCCGAAATCGTCGAGCGAAATCTTGACGCCCATCGCGCGGAACTCGTGCAGGATAGCAAGCGTCCCCTCGCTGTTCTGCAGCAGCACCGACTCGGTGATCTCCAGTTCGAGACGATGCGCCGGCAGGCCGGATAGATGCAACGCCGCCGTCACGGACGATACCAGATTTTGATTCTTGAACTGCACCGGCGACAGATTGACGGCTACGCCAACTTTCCGCGACCAACCCGCAGCATCCATGCACGCCCGGCGAAGCACCCAGTCTCCGAGTTGAACGATCAGACCGGTTTCTTCAGTCAACGGGATAAAATTGGCCGGCGCGATCATGCCGCGCTGCGAATGGTTCCAGCGAACGAGCGCTTCGAAGACGACGACCTCGTCGGTGGCGACGTCGCGAATCGGCTGATAGTGAACTTCGAACTCGTCGCGCCGCAACGCCAACCGCAGGTCGAGTTCCAGCAACCGCCGCGCCTGCGCACGGGCATCCATCCCGGCTTCGAAAAAGCGATAGGTGCCGCGACCGTCCGCCTTGGCGCGGTAGAGCGCCAGATCGGCATTCTTCAGGAGTTCATCTGGATTCTTTCCATCCTCGGGCGCCAGCGAAATGCCGACGCTGACCCCGATGACGAGCTGGTGATCACCGATATCATAGGGCGCGGCGATGCTCTCGACGACGTGGCTCGCAAGTGCGGCCACTGCCGTCGCATCGCAGTCGTTGCAAAACTGCACAATCGCGAATTCGTCGCCGCCGAGCCTGGCGACGGTGTCGTTCTCGCCGATGCATTCGCCGAGCCGGCGGGCGACCTCCTTCAGCAAGGCGTCGCCGACCGGATGGCCCAGCGAATCGTTGATGTCCTTGAAGTGGTCGAGATCGAGGCAAAGCACCGCGAGCTGGTCGCTGCGCTTGACGAGACGCAGCGCCTGTTCGAGCTGTTCCCGGAACAGCGTCCGGTTGGGCAGATTGGTCAGCGCGTCATGGCGCGCCATGTGAAAGATCTGTTCCTGGGCCTGCTGCCATTCGGTGATGTCCTCGAAGGTCGCGATCCAGCCGCCGCCCTTCATCGGCTGATCGACCACGCGGATCGAACGTCCTTGCCTGGCGACGATCTTGGTCACGCTAGCGCCGGCTCGCGCGGCCGCCGTCACTTCGGCGAAGAACTGATCGGGGTCGCCGTCCCACAGGTTGATCGCCTTCTGATCGCGGACAACTTCGAGCAGCGACCGGCCTTTGAGGGACAGACCGCTCCGCCCCATCATTTCGCTATAGCGCTGGTTGTACAGCAGGATACGGCCCTCCGCGTCGAACATGCAAAGTCCGTGCGACATGTTTTCGAGCGCGGTATCCAGCAGGACCTTCTGCCGGCGGATTGCCCCTTTCGCTCGGCGATCCATCGCGGCGGCTGCCAGCGAGATTCCGAGAATGATAAACGCGGTGGCGGCGACCAAAAACGAAAGCATGGTCGTGGACATCAGCAAACCGTCGGACACCAGGGTGGGGTCAGCGACCAGCGTTACCGCGCCCATGGCCGTGAAGTGATGCGAGACGATCGCGAGCGTCAGCAGCAACGCGGCAGCCGCGCCGCGGCTAAGGCTGTCAGGGCCTGCGGCAACGGCGAGCGCGAAGGCTCCGAACAGGCTGCCGAAGATGACGGAAGCAGCGACGATTCCGGGCGACCAAACGACGTGGGCGGGAAGCTCCAGCGCCATCATGCCGGTGTAATGCATCGCCGCGACGCCGATGCCAATGATGGCGCCGCCGACCGCGGCGCGCGACCGCGCCGCTCCGGACAGTGCGACGCTGAAACCGACCGCCGTGATGGCGATTGCAAAGATCAGCGACAGCACCGTCACGCGGATTGAATATCCGGCGCCGTTGCCGGGATCGTAAGCCAGCATGGCGATGAAGTGGGTGGCCCAAATTCCGCAGCCGCTGACGGTCGCATCGAGCCCCATCCAGATCAGGCGGGCGTTCCCCCGCGACGCGCGGGCGCGCTGGAAGAGGCTGATGGCCACCGCGCTGGCAAGCAGGCAGACCGCGCCGCCGAGCAGCACCAGACGCCAATCATGGTCGGTCGTCAGGCAGGTTAATACTTGGTACATTGCAAGCCCCAGGCCCCATCATTGGCCTGTAATAGCCACATGCACCGCTACGATCGGTTAATCGCCGTCGTTTGGTGTCGCCCATGGTGAACGATTGCTTTGAATGCTATCCGAAGTGGCTGTAAGCGCTGGTAATTACTTCAATAATTGCGGGTCTGCGGTCATTGTGAAGCCGGCTTCGCAGTGGCGCCCGGCCAGATCGCGATTCCGGCCGCGAACATCAGCAACGCCGAGACGACAAGCGATTGATGCGTGCCTGACATGAAGGCACCGGACCCGCCGATCAGCGAGCCGAACAACGCGACACCCAGCACACTGCCGGTTTGCCGGGTCGAGTTGAGCACACCGGCGGCGATGCCGGAGCGCGATTTCTCGACGCTTCCGAGCAGCGTCGAAGTCAGTGGCGGCACCAGCAAGCCAAGCCCGCCGCCGATGATCACAAGCTGGGTCCCGATCTCCCAATAGCTCGTCCCAGATGCGATACCGAGCAACGCGAGGCAGCCGACCGAAGCCAGCGCTGCACCAAGCGCGATTGTCTGCGGCCCGCCGATGCGCTCGCTTATACGTGCGGCTACCAGATTGACCAGCAGCACCGCGCCCATCATCGGGAGGAAGGCAAGGCCGGTCGCTAACGGCGACCATCCGTTGACGCGCTGGAAGTACAGGCTGAAGACGAAAATCAGCCCGTAGAATGCGACGTTGACGAGAAGCCCGACCAGCGACGTCAGCGCGAACATACGATGCCGGAACAGCGTCAGCGGCAACATCGGTTGCGCCGCGCGCCGTTCCTGCAGGACGAACAGCGCCGCCAGGATCGCCGATGCGACAAATCCCGCGAGCACGAATGAATCGGTCCAACCGGCCGCGCCGGCTTCGATGGTCGCGCCGGCAAGACAACCGAGAGCCGCGATCGCAGCGATCTGACCGGCCAGATCGACCTCGCGCTGCGGCGATCGGGTCGTCTCGCTGGCATAGCGCCAGGTCAGCCACAGGCCAGCAAGCCCGATCGGAAGGTTGACGAAGAAGATCGATCGCCAGCCGACCAGCGCGATCAAGCCGCCGCCGACCAGCGGACCTGCCGTCAGTGCGAAACTGGCGCCGGCGGCCCAAATCCCCACCGCGCGTCCGCGCGCCTTGTCGTCGGTATAGGCGTGGCTGAGCAGCGCGAGCGAATTCGGCACGAGGATCGCCGCTGCCAGCCCCTGTACGGCGCGCGCCACGATCAAGCTCGCCGCATTGGGGGCAAGTGCACAGCCGGCCGATGCAGCGGTGAAGATCGCAAAGCCCGCCATAAAGATCCGTTTGGCGCCGATGCGATCGCCCAGCGCGCCGGCGGTGAGGATGAAAGCGGCGAACGCGATGGTGTAAGCGCTGACGACCCATTGCAACTCGGACACGCCGCCGCCGAGTGAGCTGCCAATGCTGTTGAGCGCCGTATTGACGATGGTGACGTCGAGTTGAACCACGCCGTAGCCGAGGCTCATGGCCGCGAGCGTCATCGAGCTCGACAGGTTCGAGCGGGCCGGCCGGCTTGGCGAATTGTCTCGCGAAGCAGACGTGGCCCGTCCATTCGAAAACGGCTGGAACTTGAGAGAAGCTCTGCGCATGGACCACCGCGTGTTTTCGAGCAACCAACACGCGATAGATAAGTTTCGTTTGGGGCAGACGTTTCGGTCTCGATCGAACTGTCGCGGTCAAGGCCGGAACAGAGGCGAACAATACGCGTTTAGCCGTGGCGTCCATTCTGGCGGTGACCTTGCATGAGCATCAGCAGCCATTCCGGATTTTTTCGACCACGAAAGATGGAACTCCACGGAATCCCCGCGATATGCGCGGTCGGCGCGATGATTGGTGTGCTGTTCGCCGGCAGCACGATGCTCACCCCGCTCTACGTCATCTACAAGCAGCAATTCGGTTTTTCGCAGATCTCGCTCACGCTGATCTATGCCGTCTACGTGCTTGGGAACTTCGCTGCCCTCTTGCTGTTCGGACGATTGTCGGACGAGATCGGCCGCCGCAAGGTCGCCATAGTGGCGATGGTGGTCGCCATCGTCAGTGCGCTGATATTTCTTTTCGCGCGAGGGGTCGCGTCGCTCTACGCCGGACGAATTTTGAGTGGGTTGGCAATCGGAATCGGCGCCGGGACTGGAACTGCCTGGCTTGCAGAGCTGATCGGCGGTGAGGACAAGACGCGTGCGACCGTGATCGCGACCGGTGCGAATTTCCTGGGCCTCGGAATCGGCGCGCTGACGGCGGGCATATTGGCGGAATACCTCCCATCGCCCTTGCGGCTTGCGTTTATCGTCTATCTCCTGACGCTCGTTGCAGTGTCGGCGCTGGTCTGGTCCACCCTTGAAACCGTTTCGCGTCCAGCATCCAATATCGGGCAAATATCGATGCGACCGCGGCTTTCGGTGCCCTCCGAAATTCGCGCGCAGTTCGTCGCACCCGCGGTGACTGGCTTCGGCGCAATGGCCCTGGTCGGCTTCTACGCAGCACTCGCCCCGAGCCTGCTTGCCGAGCAGCTGCACGAGCCCAGTCATGCCGCAGCGGGTGCGGTCTTCCTCGAACTCGCCGTAGCGGTCGCTGCCAGTATCGTGGCGACGATGTCGCTGTCGAGCCGCATCGCCATGCTCTGGTCGCTCGCGCTGATGATTCCAAGCGTTGCGTTGCTGGTGTCGGCACAGATCGCCGGCTCGATGACCACCATGATCGCGGCGACGGCCTTGTGCGGCATCGCCGCCGGGCTCGGTTATCGGGGCAGCCTGCAAGTGGTGAACCAGATCGCCCCGCAGGATCGCCGTGCCGAGGTGGTTTCGAGCTATATGCTCTGCGCCTTCTCGGGAAACGCGCTGCCTGTAATCGGCGTCGGCGTGATCTCGACGCTGGCAAGCCCGACGACAGCCAGCCTGGCGTTTGCCGTGATGATTTGCGTGTTTGCCCTCGTGGCCCTGTTTTTCGGCATCAAATACTCGCAATGAAAACGGCAAGCGGCAAACGCCACGCGGGCCCCGCGCGACGTTTTGCCTCAAGCATACTAATTGCTGAAAGATCAGCCTGCGGCGCGAAGATTGACCCTGCCCTCGGCTATCGATGTCAGCTTCTTGTCGGTGATCTTTTCCTCATCGAGCGTGGTCTGCAGGATGGCCGCGCAGTCGTTGCGGCCAAGCTGCCTCGCCCACGCAATCAGGCTGCCATAGCGCACGATCTCGTAATGCTCCGCGGCTTGCGCTGCGTTGATCAGCGCCGCATCAAGCACGGACTTGTCGTCCACCTCGCCTGCGACCTCATCGGCTTCCTCGATGATGCCATCGATAGCCGGACAGTCGATTGCCTTGACCGTGGCGCCATGCATCTTGAAGACCTCTTCCAAGCGCCGGACATGGGTTTTGGTTTCCTCCAGATGCGTCAAAAAGCCCTGTTTAAGCTGCTGATCCGTCGCCTTATTGGCCATCTTCGGCAGTGCCTTCACAAGCTGCTTTTCGGCGTAGTAGATGTCCTGCAACTGGTTCACGAACAGATCGTTCATGGTCTTGATATCTTTGGTGAAGAGTCCCATTGCCGAATCCTTCTTGAGTTTAGGGAACACGGGAGCGCGGCCTCCTCCTGGCCTCTTCTAACCCGGATGTTCGAATGCTGATGACGCGTCAACTGGCTGAGCGCAGGCTTGTTCCTGGGTTCACGAAATCCACGATGGAACATCGGGAATTGCCTGCGTTAAAGCCCCGGACTCGAATCTGCGGCGTTGCGACATATGTAAGGCGTGTGACGGGCGCACGGGCCGAAAGCAGAACCTATCGTTGTCAAGGACTGCACAACGTTGCGTTTTTGCCTTAAGGAACTTCCCAAGCTAAAGAGATTGGCCCGCTGGGACGGGCTTGCGCACTTAATTACCGCCCTGCCGGGAGGACGAATGCATCGACTGCTGACCGCGCTGCGGCGTGGCTTCAAGGAACGGATCGGCTGGAAGCGGCTGGGGATCGCCATAAGCCTCCTCATCATCGCCTTCGCGGTTTCGACGCTGGTCCACACGCTGCGGGGCGTCGATACCGGCGTCATCCTGACCGCCCTGACAGAGATCCCGCACGGTCGCATCGGGCTCGCCGCATTGTGCGTGCTCTGCGCGTTCTGTACCCTGACCTTCTATGATTTTTTCGCGCTGCGCACGATCGGCAAGAAGCAGGTACCCTATCGGATTGCCGCGCTGTCGAGCTTCACCAGCTATTCGATCGGCCACAATATCGGCGCCACCGTGTTCACCGGCGGCGCCATCCGCTTCCGGATCTATTCGGACTACGGGCTGAATGCCATTGACGTCGCGAAGATCTGCTTTCTCTCCGGACTGACGTTCTGGCTCGGCAACCTGTTCGTGCTTGGGTTCGGCATGGCCTATCATCCATGGGCGGCTTCCTCGATGGACCTGCTGCCGCCCGCCATGAACAGGCTGATCGCGCTCGGCTGCCTCGCCGGCATCGCGACGTATTTCGTCTGGCTCATGACCGGAAAGGAGCGGCGCGAACTCGGCCAGAACGGCTGGAAGGTGGTGTTGCCGTCGGCGCGCCTGACGCTGCTGCAAGTCCTGATCGGCGTCGTCGATCTCGGATTTTGCGCGATGGCGATGTTTCTCTTGATGCCGCAGCAGCCCGGCATTGATTTCGTTTCGCTGGCGGTCGTATTCATCCTCGCCACGCTGCTTGGATTTGCCAGTCATGCGCCGGGCAGCCTCGGCGTGTTCGACGCGGCGATGCTGGTGGCGTTGCCCGAGTTCAGCAAGGAACAGTTGCTCGCGACATTGCTGGTGTTTCGCGTGCTCTACTTCGTAATCCCGTTCGCGACCGCGATTTCGATCATGGGAGCGCGCGAGATCTGGCTCAGCGTGGTGATACCCTGGCAGCAGCGCCGCCGACTCAACGAAGGATTTCCCAGCGCCGCCGCCTCGGCGACGGTGCCCCGACAGGTGGAGCGGCTCGAGCCCGTGAAACGGCTGAAGTCGCGGGGCTAAACTTCAACTTATCTGGCTTGGCCAGTTCTCTTATTTCTGCCCCAACTGTAACGTCAAACGCGTCATGGTCCGAACTCGCCTTCGTTGCATAATTGCGTGCGTGCTGCTTGCGGGAGCGCTGGCGGCATTGCCGACGCAGTGGGCGCAGGCACAGACGGGCCGCGACGCCGCCCTGCAGATATCGTGGGAAGTTCGCAACCGCTTTCGCCTGTTCCGCGAGGAACGCGATTTCCAGCTGCATGTCGAGAGCGCGCGAGACCGCAGCATTCTCGCCTCCGAGCAGGCGCTGGAACTGCAGAGCGATGGCCGCGGCTGGGCGCGTAACATGGTCAACCGGCTCTGCATCGATCTTTCCGGTCGCGTCAACGAGCCCTGTAGCCGTGACAACGTCAAAGAGAGCTATCTCACGCCAATCGATCATCCGATCACCGTGCGGCTCACCGGCGCGGTACCCGTCGGCGCGATCTGCACCTGGTCGTTCGACGACGGTGACGGACCGCAGCAGTCCACCTTCGATTGC
>VAZG01000116.1 GCA_005885285.1 Alphaproteobacteria bacterium
CGCTATTATCTGGGCTCGGCATCGGCGCAATATTACCGTCCGAGCCGGGCCGGCTACAAAGGCGGACGCGCCTGTGAAGCTCCTGACCTGCTGCAGGTATGGCAGCGCCAGAGCGCGCTGTGGCTCAACTCCGCCTGCCATCGCTCGCTCTATAGCTATCAGACCCGCACCGCGCTTGCGCTCGCCGTGCAATATCCGCACATCGCGGTCACCTATCTGCCGCTCGCCTGCACCGGAGCCAGCATCCCCGACGGACTGTTCGGCAGTCAGCGCGCGCGTGAATGCCCGCCGACCAAATCTCAAAGCGCCTGCCAAGGCACGG
>VAZG01000356.1 GCA_005885285.1 Alphaproteobacteria bacterium
CCACGGCGTCGCGCGCGAGGATTTCCTGCGCAACTATCAGGGCTCGGAGCTCGATCCGCGCTGGCTCAACCGCGTCTCGAAACTCTCCGCCAAGGGCTGGAAGAATTTCGTCCATCACGAGAAAGATCGCATCAAGGAATTGCGCCACGAGATCCAATCGCTGGCGGCGTTGACCGGGCTTGAGATCGGCGAGTTTCGCAAGATCGTGCACGGCGTGCAAAAGGGCGAGCGCGAGGCGCGCCAGGCCAAGAAGGAAATGGTCGAGGCCAATCTTCGTCTCGTGATTTCGATCGCGAAGAAATACACCAACCGCGGTTTGCAGTTCCTTGATCTGATCCAGGAAGGCAACATCGGGTTGATGAAGGCGGTCGACAAGTTCGAATACCGCCGCGGCTACAAGTTCTCGACCTATGCGACCTGGTGGATCCGTCAGGCGATCACGCGAAGCATTGCCGACCAGGCGCGCACCATCCGCATTCCCGTGCACATGATCGAGACCATCAACAAGATCGTGCGCACCTCGCGCCAGATGCTCAACGAGATCGGCCGCGAGCCGACCCCGGAGGAGCTCGCCGAGAAGCTCGGCATGCCGCTCGAGAAAGTGCGCAAGGTTCTGAAGATCGCCAAGGAGCCGCTGTCGCTCGAGACCCCGGTGGGCGACGAGGAAGACTCCCATCTCGGCGATTTCATCGAGGACAAGAACGCGATCCTGCCCATCGACGCCGCGATCCAGAGCAATCTCCGCGAGACCACCACGCGCGTCTTGGCCTCGCTGACCCCGCGCGAGAAGCGCGTGCTCCGCATGCGCTTCGGCATCGGCATGAACACCGACCACACGCTGGAAGAAGTCGGCCAGCAGTTCTCGGTGACCAGAGAGCGCATCCGCCAGATCGAAGCGAAGGCGCTAAGGAAGCTGAAGCATCCGTCAAGGAGCCGGAAGCTGCGGTCGTTCCTGGATAACTGACCTCGTTTCCCGGGCGCGGTGCAGCACGAAGTGGTGCGCCGCAGAACCGGGACCCAGTCTTCTTTCGTCATGGCCGGGCTCGTCCCGGCCATCTACGTCTTCGGACGTCCCCGTGGTAAAGACGCGGATGCGCGGGTCAAGCCCGCGCATGACGGCGGCGCGCTCCCTCTCCCGCTTGCGGGGGAGGGCCGGGGTGGGGGCTCTCTCCGCAGGACTCGATCATGATTAGAGCCACAAAAATCAAACATCTCGGCGGCTATCGCCTTCACGCGACCTTCAGCGACGGAACGGCGGGCGAGCACGATTTCTCCGCGTTGGTTGTCAAGACCGGCCCGATGGTCGGGCCCTTGCGCGATCCCGCATACTTCGCGCGCGTATTCCTTGAGGATGGTGCGCCAACATGGCCGAACAGTTTCGATATGGACCCGGAGTGGCTGCGCCGCGAAATCGACGCCGCCGGCGCGTTGACGCGCGTTGTGGCGGAGTGATTGGGCGAAGAGCGCGTGCTCCGCATACGCTTCGGCATCGGCATGAACACCGGCCACACGGTCGTTCCTGGACAACGGATCTTTCGGTCACCCTGAGAGGCTGCCCCGGACTTCATCCGAGGAGCCGCGCAAAGCCCGGCATCTCGAAGGGTGACGGCTTACGTGGCTCATCGTTCGAGGCTCGCTTGCTCGTACCTCGGGATGACGGCGCTTCGAATATATCAGCATAAGCGTCATGGCCGGGCTCGTCCGGGCCATCCACGTCTTTGGCCCTGCGCGTGGTAAGAACGCTTCGATGCTCGGGTCGGCCCGGCGCATGATGCGGGACGGCAAGTGCCGGCGGAATGCCACAGGACTCGAACGAAAGGAGTTCGTGATGAAGGCTTATGTGATTGCAGCGGAGACCGTCAACGATCCAGCGATGTTCGATCTCTATCGCAAGCAAGTCCCCGCAACGCTCGCTCCATTCGGCGGACAGTTCGTTGTCCGTGGAGCGAACCTGACAGTTCTCGAAGGAGAATGGCCGCATCCACGATTGGTGATCATCGAGTTCCCTTCACGCCCTGCCGCGGAAGACTGGTACAAGTCGGTGGAGTATCGAAAGATAATCTCGCTCAGGCTCGAGAGTAGCGCTGGGAACCTGATTATCGTCGACGGGTTCGCCGACTAGTAGCCGCCTGCGCGACTCGGTGAGCGCCGCATACTCCGAAAGCCAAGGGACTTCCTCATGACCAAGAGCAAGCAACTTACGATGGCCACCTTCGCGATCCTTGCAATGCTCGCGTGTTTGAGCTCAACGGCCGACGCCGCGAGTTGCGGCAGTGGAGCCGCCGGTTTCGAGGGCTGGAAGCAAGCGTTCGCCGAGGAAGCTCGCGCCAAAGGCATCGGCGCCTCGGCCGTCTCCGCCTTGATGGGGACGAACTACGCGAGCGCAACCATTGCCGCCGATCGCGGCCAGAGAAGTTTTAGCTTGTCGCTCGAAGCGTTTCTCGCCAAACGTGGCGCGGCGACGATCGTCGCGCGCGGACGCGCGCTGAAGCAGTCGCAAGGCGCGCTGTTCGCATCGATCCAGCAGCGCTATGGCGTCCCGCCTGGGCCGCTGATCGCCATCTGGGGAATGGAGACGGGTTTCGGCAGCCAGCGCGGCAATCAGAACATGCTGTCTTCCATCGCAACGCTGGCCTACGACTGCCGGCGGCCGGAGTATTTCACCGACCAGCTCTACGCCGCGCTGAAATTAATCGATCGCGGTGTCCTCTCGGGAGCCACGCGTGGCTCCATGCACGGCGAAGTCGGGCAGACTCAGTTTCTGCCCAAGACCATCCTGGAGTACGGCACCGGCAATCTCGACAATGCCGCCAACGCGCTCAGTTCGACGGCGAATTTCCTCAAAGCCCACGGCTGGCGCGCAGGCGCTGGGTACCAGCCGGGAGAAGCCAACTTCGCAGCCATTGAGGCCTGGAATGCCGCCTCGGTCTATCAGCGCGCCATCGCGCTGATGGGCCGCCAGATCGACGGCGGCGAGTGACGGGCGCACGCTGAGGCGTGAGCGCGTAAGGTAGGCAAAGGCGCAATTTGCGCCGTGCCCACCATGTTTGGCAGCGTCATCCTCTTTTTTTGTTGCGTGCGAGGCTGCGGGTGCATCGTGCACCCGGCATTCCCTGCGCCCTCTTTTTTATCATTGTCTTGCAAAGATCGGGCGCGATGGCGCCGCGACAATGCGCTGTCGCGTCTTCTCCCTCGCCCCCGCTTGCGGGGAGAGGGTCGGGGTGAGGGGGACTCTCCACGGACCGCGCTTGCGGAGAGGCCCCCTCACCCGGATCGCAAGGGCGATCCGACCTCTCCCCGCAAGCGGGGCGAGGTGACTCGAAACGCTGTTCGAAATTCTGAATCTGAAGCGGACTGAAGCTTGTATCTTTGACGATACGGCGCTTCGCGTGGCAGACTTGCCTTACAAGATTGCTCAAGAGGGACTCACATGAAGGCACGAGCACACGCCCTGCTTGGCGCGATCGCGTTATCGGCGGCGTCGGTCGGCGGCGCGGCGCCCGCGTTGGCCGCCCGCTGCGGCGGCGATTTCGGCAGCTTCGTCTCGAGCATGTCGGCGGAGGCGCAGGCGGCCGGCATCTCGGCGAACGTGGTGAGCGCGGCGCTCGGCGGCGTGCAGCAGGATCCGGCCGTGCTGTCGTTCGACCGCCGCCAGCACGGCACCTTCAGGAAGACCTTCGAGCAATATGTTTCGACCCGCGTCGGGCCCGGCCGCATCAATGGCGGCCGCGCCATGCTGCAGCGTCACGCCGCGCTGTTGTCGAGCATCGAGCAGCGCTTTGGCGTGCCGCGTCAGATCCTGGTCGCGATCTGGGGGCTCGAGACCGATTTCGGCAAGGGCGACAT
>VAZG01000117.1 GCA_005885285.1 Alphaproteobacteria bacterium
AGATCCTTGTCCCAGCCGAGCTTCTTCAGCACGGCAAGCGTGAATTCCGGATAGCCGTCCTTGAGCTCCGAATCCCTGGAATAGGAGCCGTCCGCAAGCAGGCTGACCTTGCGTGTCGTGCCGTCGGGAAGCTTCTCCTCGCGTTCGATACCGAACCGAGGGCGGAACGTCCCCCCGCCATCCATCACGGCGAGATCATTGTTGTAGAGCAGCGGCGTGCCGGGATGGCGCACTTCGGGCGATCCCCAGCAAGGCCACGGCAGGCCATAATAGTCGCCGCCGACTTCCGGATCGTCCTTCGGCGCCCGCATGGTCACCAGATCGAACTTGCTCTGGTTCTTCATATGGGCCTTGAGGCGCTCCGGCGACTGCCCGCAATAGCCGGTCGACCAGCTGCCGCGGTTCATCTCTCGAAGCACATCCTCGGCTTCCGGCAGATTGTTCTCGACCTTGATGTTCTTGAACATCTTGTCGGCGAAGCCGAACTTCTTGGCCATCAGATAGATGACTTCGAGGTCATCCTTGCATTCGAACACCGGCTTGACGATCTGCTCGCCCCATTGCAGCGAACGGTTCGAGGCGACACGCGAGCCCTTGCACTCGAACTGCGTGGCGACCGGCAGAATGTAAACGCCGTCCGTGCGACCGGCCTCGACGGCGAGCGACGCCCAGGTGGTCGGATGCGGGTCGGCGATGACCAGCAGTTCGAGCGCCTGCAATCCTTTGAGCGATTCCGGGATGCGCGTGATGCTGTTGCTGGCGTGTCCCTGGACAAACACCGCCTTGATATTGTCCTTTTGCGCGACGTCGGCTTTCGGCAGGATCGCCGCATCGAACCATCGGGTCAGCGGGATGCCGGGTGCTTCCATCAGTTTCTTGTCGTCGAAGCGCGAAACCAGATAATCGTAATCGACTTCCCAGACTCGTGACCAGTGCTTCCAGGCGCCTTCGGCAAGTCCGTAGTAGAAGGGCAGCGTCACGATATCGAGGCCGACATCGGTCGCGCCCTGGACGTTGTCGTGACCACGGAAAATATTTGCGCCGGTTCCGGGCTTGCCGACGTTTCCGGTGAGCAGGAGGGCAATGCAGCTCGCCCGCACGTTGGCGGTGCCGACTGTGTGCTGGGTCTGGCCCATGCACCAGATCAGCGTCGCGGGCTTTTGCGTGGCGAACATCTGGGCAACGCGCTCAAGCTGCGCGCCGGGCACGCCGCTGACGCGTTCGACCTCGTCCGGCGTCCACTTCTCGATCTCCTTGCGAACGTCGTCAAAGCCATAGACGCGTTGCCGGATGAACTCCTTGTCCTCCCAGCCATTCTTGAGGATGTGCCACATCATGCCGTAAAGCACGGGAATATCGGTGCCGGGACGAAGGCGTACATAGTCGGTCGCGTGCGCGGCGGTGCGCGTCAGGCGCGGATCGATGACGATGAAATTGGCCCTGTTCAGCTCCTTGCCCTCGAGCAAATGCTGCAGGGATACCGGATGAGCCTCCGCCGGATTGCCGCCCATGATCACGAGCGTCTTCGAATTCCTGATATCATTGAAGCTGTTGGTCATCGCGCCGTAGCCCCAGGTGTTGGCCACGCCGGTGACAGTCGTCGAATGGCAGATACGCGCCTGATGGTCGGTGTTGTTGGTGCCCCAGAACGCGCCGAACTTGCGGAACAGATAAGAGGCTTCGTTGGTCATCTTGGCCGAACCGAGCCAATAGATGGAATCGCTGCCTGACTTCTCGCGAACCTGGAGCAGCTTGTCGCCGATCTCGTTCACCGCCGTATCCCAGGAGACGCGCGTCCACTGCCGGTTGACGAGCTTCATCGGATAGCGAAGCCGACGCTCGCTATGGACCAACTCGCGCACCGAAGCGCCCTTGGCACAATGCGAGCCACGGTTGATCGGCGAATCCCAGCTCGGCTCCTGCCCGATCCAGACCCCATTAAGCACTTCGGCGGTCACCGTGCATCCGACGGCGCAATGCGTGCAGACGCTCTTGCGGATGGCCGCGCCGGATGTGAGCGGCCCAGCGGCCGCGGCCTCCGCCTTGCGGACGCTCCCGATCGGCAGCGCGCTCAGCGCGGCCAAGCCGCCACCGGCAAGGCCGGACCGGCGCAGGAATGCGCGGCGGTTAAGCCCGCCGGCTTGTCCGGACAAAGCGGATGCGACTGATCCGCGGGATGCAACCTCTGAACGCTCGTGTTGTGTTCTCTTGATCAGCACGGCCGCCTCCCTCAAGCAGGATAACGATTGACGCGGTAATACGCTTTCACGTGATCGGTTTCCTTGTAGCGCGCCTTGCGTTTCTCATCACTGTTCTCGCTGTCAGCCTGCGCGGGCGCAATCAACGGTGTCGCCAGCGTTGCGCCGGCGCCAACCGCGCCGACCCCAACCTTGCGAAGGAAATCACGTCGGCCAGCGGTTGCTTTCGTGTCATTCTTCATCGTTTCTCTCCCAGACCAAACGTCATTGGTCAGTTCGCAAACGTAAATGCCTCAGCTTCGATTTCCAGAAACCGCCGGCCGAGCGATCCCACCGACTGGTAGAACTTGGCGCTCGCTGCGCTCTCCATGTCGGCGAACAAGCGGCCCATCCACGGCGCTACATGCTTTTCAAAAAACGCGCGCTGTACTTCCGGCGAGGCCGGGAAACGGCCGGTGGCAAGGCCCGCCATGATCTCGCACAGCGTGGCCGCATGATCCTCCGGTTCAAGGTTGGTCCCGGCCCGCTCGATGCCGAGCGAGGCGAGATCCCCGCGCAAGCGCGACAGCGGCCGCTCGTGGAGAAAGCCGGTCAGGTAATAGGACGCGTAAGGCAGCAACTCGCCACGCCCGAGGCCGACGAACAGATCGAAATATTCCCGCTCGACCTCAGCGGTCAGGGCTGTCGATGCGGCCTCCGCCAGCGCGGCATGGGCGCGACCGAGTGGCGTGGTATCGCCTTCCAGATTTGCGATCTGGCCAAGCAATGCCGTCGATGGCGCGCAAGACAGCAATGCGGCAAGCAGCGCGTATTCCCGAGCGCGGGCAGCATCGAGGGGATCGATGGCATCATCTTGCACGGCTGGCTCGCTATAGAGATCGGGGCGCAGTCGTTGGCGCGACACCGCGGTCGCGGCCTCGACGGCAATCACCCGTTGGGCGGGCACCCTCCTCCAGTTCGAAACCGAGGGTTGGGCAATGCCGATCTTCCGGGCAAGCTCGGCTACGCCGCCCGCCGCATCGATGGCACGATCAAGGCCCGCATCGCGCACGTGGACCTCTCATCCACCCAAAGGTGTCCAAAGCGCTTGATTATTTTTCGCCGGGGAAGACTAGGCTTCGGTCGGGAACCGGTCAATTGATCGACATAGCCTGAGGCTATAATCTTTGGTCGAAAGCTTAGCGGGGCAGCGCGGCCCCATGTGTGCGACGCCGAGCCGAAGTTTGATCGCTCTCAACGCTCCGCGGCGATTCCAGTTGCACTGCAATAGGAGATGGGGACGAGTCAGGCGAAATCTCTTTGGCAGCACCTACCTCGGCGACGGCCTCCGAGGTACGCAATTCCGATGGCGGTTCTTGGTCTGAATCAACCGATTGGCCGGCATCCTTCCGCTCTGCGACTGCGGTCGTAAGACTGTCCACGACGCTGCGCGCACGCCCAACAATGCCGTCAACCAAGGTGGCAAGCTGTTCTTTTGAACAATCGAGCGGCCCGAAGCCGGGCATCGCGTTTGGGTCGTTGAAGTCCCACGCGTTCTCAGCGAGGCCCACGAAGTCGCGGATGGCCGGATCGGCGCACCAGGCGCGACGAAGCGCCGCACGGCTCAACTCCGGCGGGATGCCGCGGCGCAGGAATGCCGTGATGTCGGTTGTTCCCGTGATTGATTCGATCGAGGGCAAGCTCGACAGGTCCACCTCGACATCTTTTGGATGTGCAGCCGCGGCAGGTGGCGGCGAGTTCGGCGGCGCCTCGGCTTGCTCCGGCGGCGGCGGAGGTTCCGGCGGAGCGTCAACGACGGCCCTCGCCTCGTGCTTGCGGCGAGACCAACGGGCAAGGAATTCTTCGTCGCTCATTCGTGACCGCCTTCATCATGCTGACGCCGCGCGAGCGCTTCGGGATCGGCGCGGCGCCGCTCGCGCTTGACGAACTCCCTTTCGACGTGGTGCTCGGCAACGAATTTTTCAATTGCCTCACGAAGCATTACGGGCATCGGCACCGCTTCGACGAGATTGGCGCCGGCTTCCGTAAAGGCTTCGCCTTCCGCCGGATCGGCGGTGACGGCCGCGAGCGCATAGGGCCAAGCACCTTCCGAAGGGCTCAGCACGACCCAGATGCTCGGCGCGCCGGTGGTGAGGTTCTCACGGTAACGCGCGGTCTCGGAGCGATAGAGATCAACCGCGGCACTGCCCGCATAATAAAGGGTCGCCTCCTCCTGCTCGCGCAGAACCGTCCACGGTTTCATCTCGGGCTCGTCGGGCAGAACGCCAATGCCGCGCCAGACGAAATCGATCCAGGGCGAGTCCGCCTTGCGGCGTTCGACCACGACGCCGACGGCGATACGCAGCAATGGTACGGCGGCAGGGCTCAACTTGCAGCCTCCAGGTGCTTGATCGGCAATCCCGTTAGAAGGTTTTGCGGTTTCATCCGCAAGTTCAGGTCCGGCGTCATGGCCGTGATCAGATACACGGGCTCCTGCTCGACGACCTCGGCCACCACGGCAGCATCGCTAAAGCTGAGGCGAAACAGCGCCAGCACGCGGCCCGCGGCCTGCTCGTCCAGCGCTTCACCGCGCCAGAGCCGGTCGCCGATCCCGGTGGCCTCGGAATCGAGCCCAACGTACCAGGTGAGCTTTGCATCGCGCAATTGAGTGAGCGGCTCGATCGCCACATCGATTCCGAGCAGGTGGGCAATCCAGCGCGTCATGGCTTCTGCAAGTGCCGCCGGTCCGCGCGTTCCGGCGGTAAAGTCGAGACCCATGTCGAATTGGTCGCAGCGGTGCCAATAGTGCTCGGCGTTATCGGCGTCGAGAACGTCGATTTGCGTCTCAGTGGGCGCGCCCAGCATCGACATCAGGGACAACACCGGCGTCATCTTGAGCCCGCCAATGATCTCCTCGTCCCCAAGAAGCAACGACTGCTCGTGCAGCATGATCCGCTGCGGCCGGAAGAACAATTCAGCCGCGCGCACCACGAAGGGGTCGTCGCAGCCGTCCAGCGCGTTGCGCAGGATCACATGAACGAGCTGATTGACGAACAGGGGCGGCAACGCGATCGATCCCGAGCGGACCAGCGCGAGATAGGCGGCTTCCAGTGTCGGATGCCGCAGCAAGAGGTCGCGGAAGGCGAGCACGAATTGCCAATTCTCCCGCGCATCGGCATCGGCGATCGCGGCAATTTCGTCGACACCGGACGGCCGGCGCGGGTCGGCGAGCAATTCGCGGTGTAGTCTGCATTCGACCGCGCAGGCGTCTTCAGGCGGCATCAGCTCGGGACGCGCGAAATAGGCCTTGAGAAATTCATCCGTCACCACCAGCCCGCCATTCGCATTGCGATCAAGCAGATGATGGCCGCAGGAAATCCAGAAATCCTTCATCGGCGGCGCGGCTCCAGGCTCATATCGGCAAGCCTAAGATCGCTGTCCGGCTCCGGGTCATCCTCGACCTCCATGAACGAGAACGCGTTGCGGTGGCCGCTCCCCTCCTTCAGCTGCAATCTACGGAATGACTCGCGGACCTCGCCATCAGTCGCCGAACGGTGGACGGCGATGAGAGTACTGACAGGATGCGTGCAGAGCTGTTCCACAAAGGCGACTTCCTCTTCGGCGGCAACGCGCGCGATTGCAAGATCCGGCGCGCCGAAGCGGTCGACAAGCTGCGCGGCCAGAAGTTCCACCAGGTCTCGGCGATCGTCCTTCGTCGCGTGGACGATCTGCACCAGCGTCGACCAGCCCCACGACCGCACCCCAAGAAAGCCACTGCGGAACGCCGACCGATCCTTGCCGGTCAGCCCGGCCGGATCGCGGTCGTAGAACCGGAACGCGCCCGATACGGCCCAGTCCCCAGGCTCGGCCGCCGCGTCGAACACGAACGTGTCCGATGGATCGAGCGCGATGGTGCGCAGGAGCTTCACAGGCGTGGCCCTCCGAGCTTCGGATCGAACCACGACGGCGCGGCCAATGCCGTGAGCAGATCGTGCCGCTCGGCCTTCTCGGCACCGATCCGGTGCGTGACAAGATCGCCGTTGTCGTCGATACGGCGGCTTACTCGGCGTTCACGCGAAAGCCGACTTAGGTATTCGCGCGCCACCGCGCCAAATCCGTTCACCTGCCAGG
Source organism: Alphaproteobacteria bacterium (assembly GCA_005885285.1). GTDB lineage: Bacteria > Pseudomonadota > Alphaproteobacteria > Rhizobiales > Xanthobacteraceae > Bradyrhizobium. Next base: position 6,309 of record VAZG01000117.1, read on the forward strand.
CATCGATGGCCAGCATCAGGTGTCTCGCAAAGCTTTCCGTCACCTGAACGGCGCCCGCTTCGCCAAATCCCTCCTGCTCCAGCGCGGAGCTGAGCGGAAGAACACCAGCCTCCCCGTCAGTCATCGCGACGGTCCGGATCATGGCCCCAAACACCAGCCATGGCGGCGGCTCATCCTCCTTCGCGGATGTGGGCCAGCCAAGCCGCCCGCCACCGACCAGGCCGCCGTCGATGCGGATCGCGTCCGGCCAGTCGATCGCCACCTCCTTGTTCGGCGGCGCATAGGCGCGCAAAGCGTCGGTCAGCGCCACCATTGCGGCGTGGAAGGCGCGGCGCGCGGTGCGCAATGCTTCGTTCGGTTCGAGCACAACCGCAAACTCCGCGAGGTCAAAGCGGCCGACATACACCAGCGTACCGGCGCCGCTCGCAGCCGCGATCTCAATCGCATGGGTGAAGGCATCACCGCTTTCGCGCAGCCTCACCAGGGTAAACGGCGGAGGCAGATCGATCCGTTCCGAGAGATGCGCGTGGGTGCTTGGGGTCGGCGACAGATGGCGCTCCAGCTTCCTTTTCGCTTCTATTGGGAATAACTATACGAGCGGGACCGCTGGCGCGCGAGTCCGCGCGCTGCCGTTCCGCGCCACTTTAGTCGGAGTTGTTAGGCAAGGCATGGTCCATCCTCCTCCCAAGACGATCTTGTTGTGCTCGTGCGAAGACACCATGCACCTCGATACGGCAGCCGTTCGGAGCGGATGCCGCAAGAGCGAGATCGCCACGTTCCGTCAATTGTGCCGGGTCGAGCTCGATCAGTTTCGCAGTGCCGCGAAGGCGGAGGGATCGCTTACGGTCGGCTGCATGCAGGAAGTTCCGCTGTTTTCGGATGAAGCAGGCGAGCGTCCGCGGCCGATCGACTTCGTCAACCTGCGCGAGACCGCCGGCTGGTCCACGGAAGGAGATCGGGCGGGACCGAAGATGGCGGCCCTGCTCGCCGCCGCGGCAGAGCCGACGCCTGATTTTCCGCTCGTCAATATGTCGAGCGAAGGCGTCATCCTCATCTACGGTCGCGATGAGACTGCGATCGAAGCCGGCCGGCTCCTCGCCGATCACCTCGACGTCAGCGTCATGATCACGAGGCCGGCGCAGATCGCGCCACCTTCCACAATATCCTTCCCGATCGTCAAGGGCACGATCCGCAACGCCAAGGGTCACTTCGGAAGTTTCGAACTTACGATCGACGACTACGCGGCCCCGCGCCCGTCCTCGCGGGATGCCTTCATTTTCGAAGCTCCCCGAGATGGCGCGGCCTCGCGCTGCGATCTGGTGCTCGACCTTTCCGGTGGGCCTCCCCTGTTTCCCGCGCATGATCTGCGGGACGGCTATCTGCGCGCCGATCCGCGCGATCCGGCGGCGATGCTGCGTGCGGTGCTCAAAGCACGCGACCTCGTCGGAAATTTTGACAAGCCGAAATATATCAATTTCACTGCGGATCTCTGCGCGCATTCGCGTTCACAACTGACCGGATGCCACCGCTGCCTCGATCTCTGCCCGACCGGGGCAATCACGCCGGATGGCGATCACGTCAAGATAGCTGCGGAAATCTGCGCCGGATGCGGTCAGTGCGCCGCGGCCTGCCCGACCGGTGCGGCCTCCTACGCGCTGCCACCTGCCGATACCCTCTCGCGCAAGCTTCGTGCCATGCTGCTGGCCTACGACCAGGCCGGCGGGGCTCAACCGGTTGTTCTGCTGCATGACGGCGCGCACGGCACGCCGCTGATCAATGCGCTTGCCCGTCATGGCGACGGACTGCCGGCCAACGTGCTGCCGCTTGCCGTCAACGAGGTGACGCAGGTCGGTCTGGAAATCGTCGTCGCGGCATTCGCCTATGGCGCTGCGAATGTGCGGTTCCTCTTGCGCGCAAAGCCGCTGCACGACCTGGCGGGACTTTCGCAGACCATCGCGATGGGCGATGCCATTCTTTCCGGACTGGGGTTTGCGGGACGCCGTGTTTCCACAATCGAAACCGACGATCCGGATACGTTCGGCGAGGCGCTGCGCGGGATCGAGCCTGGCGCCACCGTTCAGCGCCCCGCGACTTTCAAAACGGTTGGCAAGCGGCGCGATCTGCTCCGCTTCGGCCTAACTGAACTGCATCGAATAGCGCCGGCTCCGACCGACGTCGTCGCGCTGCCAGAAGGCGCGCCGCTTGGCGCGATCAGCGTCGATGTGGGTGGATGCACGCTGTGCCTTTCCTGCGTATCGGTGTGTCCGACCGGTGCGCTCTTGGACGATCCCGATCGTCCTGCGCTCAAATTTGTCGAAGACGCCTGCGTTCAGTGCGGCCTGTGCAAGAGCACGTGTCCGGAAAAGGTGATCACGCTGGTACCGCGGATCGATTTCACGGCGGAGAGCGCACGCACGCGGATCATCAAGGAGGAAGAGCCCGCACTGTGCATCCGCTGCAGCAAGCCGTTCGGCGTCAAAAGCACCATCGACAAGATCGCCGCAAAACTCGAAGGCCGAAACTGGATGTTTCCAGCGGGCGACAAGCGGCTGGATACGGTAAGAATGTGCGCCGACTGCCGCGTGATCACCATGAGCGAGCAGCAATTCGACCCGTTCTCTGGCATTGGCGAACGCCCGCCGGTCCGTACCACCGACGATTATCTCCGCGAGCGCGAGAACAAGAATTAGGCTGTGCACCCGTAAATCCGGGTGCGCAGGCCAGATGCGTCGGCCTCGTGCATCGGCCTAAAACCCGGGCCACTGCTCGACCGGGAGATCCGTCAAATTCGGATGTTTCTTAAGCAATTGAGTGACATCTATGTTGGGATGGTCCTTGAGAGCGTCTGCGACGCAATGATTTACGTATTTCCGGCGCGCAAGCCACTTGACCTTCTTGCCCCTCGCCTCCGCTTTGCACGCAACGATCGCCTCCTTCAAGGCAATCTTGTCAGCCTTGGAGACACTCGCTGCCTCGGCAGAGGTGGGCATCAATCCCGTACTGCGGGCAAGTACCGTCACGATGACGCACATGAATAGAGCGCTGGCGAAACGAGACATCACGCGTTTTCCCTGGTTTTGCTGCTGCACGCCGAACTTAAGGCAAAAACAAAATTTCCGGCAGGGCTAAAACCGGAACAATCTCAAGCGAGCATACCGAATGAATTTTCGGGTGCATCGCACCAAACCCTCGGGGGGTCCAGCGCTCTGGCTATCTGGCAGTCGCGCGGGCGAGAAAATCGGTAAGCGCCTTGCGGTCTTCCAGCGAGCCGATGCGCTGCTCCGGCATCTTGGTGCCCGGCGTGTAGGTGTTTGGACCGACTTCGAACAGTTTTGCCACGGTCTCGGGCGACCAGACGATGTCCATCTCCTTCAGCGCCTCGGAGAATCGGTAGCCGGGCAGCGACGCGATCCTGCGGCCGTACAATCCGGCGAGAGTGGGGCCGGCGCGTGGCACCTCCTTCTCGGAAAGGGTATGACAGGCGACGCAGGCCCTGAATATTTCAGCGCCATGATCCCCTGCATAGCCGGCCAGTGGATCAGCCGAAGTGCCTCTCAGTGATGATCCTATCGGCTCGCCAGTCAGCGCATTCCAGCGCCGGATCATGCCGTCGGCGCCACCCGTCAGCAATGTCGCGCTATCGGGCAAAAACGCCACGGACCAGACCGGAGGCCCCGGGCCGACCAGAGTTCGCACCACGCTTCGCGCCTTGCGATCGATAATCGATACGGCGCCACCGATACTAGCGGCCGCGATCAGCGCTCCGTCCGGAGATATCGCCAGCGCGACGATCGGCGTCGGACCGGCCTGGACTTCGCCGGTCTGCCTGGCTGCGGCCGTGAGGAGCCGCAGCCATCCGTCGGCACCGCCCGTTGCGATCTCGCCGTCGGGGGCGACGGCAACCGCGTTCAGAGGCGATGGAAGCGTAGTGACCTCCGGCGAGCCCGCCACAAGCGGCCAGATCCTGAGCGTAAGGTCGTAACCGACGCTGACGAGCGATTTTCCATCCGGCGTGAATGCAACGCCGTTGACGTTCTGCGAATGACCTTCCAGCACGCGCTTTGAACCGGAACCGAGCGGCCAGAGCCGTACGGTCGAATCCCAGGATGCGGATGCGAGCGTCGAACCATCGGACGATACAGCAAGGCTCACAATCGGCCCGCGATGACCTTCAAAAACCTCATCCGGTTGCTGGCGGCCCGCCGTCCAGATCGCTATTCGCGCATCCGCTCCCGCGGTGGCCATGCGGCCGTCTGGTAAGAAGCTTACCGCATTCACTGCGTCGGAATGAAAGCGAAGAACCTGTTCGGCGGATTCCGTGGCGAGCGACCATCGGATCGCCGAGGTGTCGAAGCTGCCGGACAGGACGCTCTTGCCGTCGGCCGAAGTCGCCAACGCGCGAACCGGTCCACCATGGCCGGAAAGTTGAGCCGAGGCAGCTTCTACACCCAACGACAGCGCTGCCGCGATTGCGCAGAAGTACAGTCGCCAATTCATTGCTTGTCCATCGCTGTCGAGCCGTTTCGCTAGCCGCGATAAATGGTCCACCGCCTCGTTGCAAAATGTCGTGCTTCGAACGGGTCGAACGTGTTTTCGGTTCCATGTTGCGCTGCGACGAGAGCGGGCTCTCTCATGCGCTGCCAGGCCACATCTCTATCATGTTGAAGTTAGGCGGCGCGCCGCCTATCGTGCACCTCATTCGTCAGAAGGATCGGCAGATGCAGATGCGATCCAAGGCGTACGAGCACTTCATTTCAATTTGCCGGTCGTTTCGCGATCTGGTGTCGCCGCACGATCAGGGTGTCCGGACACCGACCTCGCCTGCTCTCGTTTATGCTGCGACCGTGCTGTCACTGCTTTTGGCGATATTGGAAGTCGACCTGCATCGAGCCGACTTGCACCTTATGGGGCTTATGAGTGATGGGGATCAGGTTGATCCGATTTTCTTGAGTCTTGTGGGCCTTTAGCTCTTTCTCAGGACGCCGGATAACTCGCGGGGCGGTGCGATTAGTCGGGAAGACCATCGAGGTGCTGCGTCTCGTTGACCCCTACAACAGTGATGCGCCCGCCAACCACGTCGATCTCGTTAATGCAGCACGGCGCCTGTCCAAGGCGCCAATAGGCGGACAGAGGTTGATCGAGCAATTGCAGGAGCAAGGCGCGGTTCATGCTGCTGTGACCAACCAGAACGACGATGTCCTCGGCGTGCCGGGTGAGCGCGAGCCTGAGCGCGTCCGCGGTCTGCGCAACCATGTCCTGCAGCGACTCGCCGTTGGGAAAACGAACCAGATGAGGGGTTGCAAACCACGATGCGAAAGCTTGAGGATCGGTCTTCTCGATCTCCTCGTAGCTCTTCGATTGCCATGCGCCATAGTCGATATCATTGAGGTGATCGATGGCCTCTGATTCGACACCGCACGCATTGGCGATCGCGCGTCCGGTCTCGACGCACCGCTGCATCGGACTGGTATAGACCTTCACCGGACGCCATGCCGACGCGATGCGGCGCGCAACGGCTTGAGCTTCCAAAACTCCGCGATGGGTCAGAGGCAGCTCGGTTCGACCGCGAAAGCGTTCTGGTTTGATGCCTTCGACGTGGCCATGCCGGACCAGGAGGATTTTCGTCAATGCGAGCCTTCCTCGTTGGGTGAATTCCAGAAACTAGTCCACGCACAACCGACCTGGAAACGAAGGCGTCATAACCGATCTTTTATGCCGCGGTCCGCGGCCATGTCGATACTGATGCCGTCAGTTTGGCCATGCCGTTCATGCCGCGAGCACATGTCTTTTTGAGCTTGCCACGGGTCCGTTCCGGATTAGAATTGCGGCGATGACAGGGGATGGAGTCCCCCGCAACCGCCGATGAGGCTGATGACTCCTACCAGACGCTTGGCGTCGGTAGGAGCTTGCCCCGGCACTCCCGCTGCCGCCAGGCTTGTACCCTCTCAACTGCATGTGAAGTCGTTCATGTGCACCGCGAAGAAGGCGTAGCAGGAGGCTTGCGGATGACCGGAGTTTGGGCGCTTGCGGCATTGTGGTTGGGACTGGCCCTGGTAGCGAGCCTGCTGTCGATCTGGTTCCGCATTTCCACCGCCTTGTCCGAGATCGTCGTCCGAATCCTGGGTTAAGTTTCTCTCCGGCATAGGCGCGATCGTTCTCACCTTCCTCGCGGGAGCGGAGCTCGATCCGATCGTGTTCAAGCTGAAATGGAAGGAAGCGGCTGCCGTTGGCCTTGCAAGCTTCTTCTTTCCGTTTCTGGGCTGTGCTGCAGCCGCGCACTATTTGCTCGGGTGGGAGGTGATGCCGAGCTGGCTTGCGGGCGTCGCCATGTCGACGACCTCGGTCGCCGTCGTCTATGCCGTGATGCTCGAATTCGGATTTAACGTCACCGAGTACGGCAAGACCGTGCTGGCGGCGTGCTTCGTCACCGACCTCGGCACCGTGGTCGCGCTTGGCTTGATCTTCGCCCCGTTTACGGTCAAGACGCTGGTATTTCTCGGCGTCGGCGTCGTGGTGTTCGTCGTCCTGCCCTGGCTCACGCCCCGGTTTTTCAAGATGTACGGTGGCCGTCCCTCGGAGCTGGAGACGAAATTCCTGCTGCTCTGCCTGCTCGGAATGGGCGCGCTCGCGACCTGGGCCGACAGCGAGGCCGTGCTTCCGGCCTATCTCATCGGGATGGTGTTGGCCGGCACCGTCGGCAAGGACCACGCGCTGGTACGGCGATTGCGCACGCTCACCTTCGGACTGCTGACGCCATTTTATTTCATTCGGGCAGGCTCGTTCGTCTCCATTCCGGCGCTCGTTGCCGCGCCCGCCGCCTTCATCTTCTTTCTTGTCGTCAAGATCGCCGCCAAGGTCGTGGGCGTTTATCCGGTCACGAAATTTTTTGGCTCGCCGAACAAGGAGGCGATGTACACGACATTGTTGATGTCGACGGGCCTGACGTTCGGCACCATCTCCTCGCTATTCGGGCTGTCGCATGGAATCATCAACCAAAGCCAATACTCGGCGCTGGTCGCGGCGGTCATTGCGAGCGCCGTAATCCCCACCGTGATTGCCAATGCGCTCTATCTCCCGCATCACCTCTTGCCGGAAGCCGAGCCAGAGCACGCATCTGATGAGGGCAGAGACGTCAGGCTACTTCGACCGATGACAGGAAGAGCCGAGTAACAAGGGGGACGCCATGTTCAGGAAGATCCTGCATGCCAACGACGGCTCCGAGCCTGCGTTTCATGCCTTCGCCTTGGCGCTCCAGATCGCGAGACAAAATAGCTCCGAGCTCCACATGGTGTGCGTGGAAGAGATCGATTACATGCCGGAATTTATCGAGGAGGTGCGCGAGGAAACCGGGACGGCGGCGCGACGCTTTCATCCGGTCGTGCAACGGGCGCGAGCAAAGGCCGACGAAAATCATGTCAAGCTTCACACCCATGTCATCGCCGGGCATCCCGTACGCGACATTGTTGACCTCGCCCAGGATCTCAAGGTCGAACTGCTCGTCATCGGCGCAACCGGCCATTCGGCACTCTACGAACGATTGATCGGCAGCCGCGCCGATCGGATCGTGCAACTTGCGCACTGTCCGGTATTGGTGGTGAAATAACGACAGTCGCGGCGGCAACACGTTAACCGACGTATGTATCGTCGGGTTCCGTCGGTCGTCCGGACAAGCCGCTTTATCGCGACGTTGGTGCTGTCGAATTCAGGGTATGCTGACCGCTGGCATCGGCCCGGTAGGTCGCGGCGCGAAATGAGGCTGCCCTTGCATCATTGAGAGCACCACGATGGCAACAAACAGGATCACAAGCCCGCGCATACGTTAAAACTACAGCAGAATTCATCCCAGCACTGTGAACCACATCACCGCGCGAAGCTCGCCACAGGTCATCCGATGACAACCGTTGCCAACCTCCTTGCACGAAAGCAGCTGCTGCTGGAGCGGCTGCAGGAAAATCCCGGCCCGCACGAGCGCGGTGAGATCGAGCGGCTGCTGGCGCAAATCGAGACCGCGCTGGGCTTGCTCGACCAAACGGGGCCCGACGAGACTGGCGATGAGTGATAAGTCGATTGAGCCGGCAAAATAAAATGGCCCCGGTTAGGGGGCCATTCTCCACTAGTAGTCATCCCAGCGGTGATGTCGCTTGATGATTACCGTTCGGTCGCCATCACGATCATACCAGCCGCGGTGCAGCCCGCGGTCATGGCCGTAGAACTCGGCGCGAGGGCCGCGATAATCGTCACGGTCGCGATAGTAATGGTCGCGATCGCTGCCGATGCTGAAGCCAAAGCCCTCGGCGCTCGCTACCGTAGGCGCTGCAACCGTAATGGTCGCTAACGCGGCGAGAACGCATGAAACCTTCTTCATTCGCTTCTCCTGTCGTAGTTTGCGCGAGGAGAAAACGAGTGGGGCGCCGCGACGTTCCGGAAACCGCCACGGAACTTTTTGAATGGATATTTCAGCTAGCTTGCCGATTGGAAACCATTTCGCGCGACATGGCGAAGGTCTGCAGTTGATCCAAGGCTAAGACGCTGGAACAGCGGCTGTTGGATGAAGCGATAAAGATCGTAGGGGGTGTAATAATTCCATCACCCTTCATCCAAAACTGGCACTTGTCCACAGAAGGTCCACAGAAGCTTGCGTTTCGGTTCTTGATTCCGCTGCGCGCCTTTGCTGCAGTTCGCCACGGGCCGAGGTGTTTCATGAATTGGGAAAGAGAACGCGACGCGCTGCTTGCGCGGACGCTGGAATTTGTTCAAACGGTTGCTCGCAAGAAAGAGAACGCCAGGCCGGGGGTGCGGTCGGACGACGTTGGGCGTCACGTCGAAAGGCGCCACGTCGACATGGTGCCACCAGCGCCCTTGCGAATTGCCGAGCCGACCGCGGACAACCCGCCTCCAGGTGCGCCGTTATCGCGGCCCAAAATTCCGAGCGACCTCCAACGCGAATTCCGGGATCGGATCGAAGGGTTCCGCAAGCATCAAGAGCGTTTCAACCGTGAGCGCGCGGAATATTTCAACGCAACCCTGGCAAGGCTCCGCGCTGCCATCGACGAGGGAGCCGCGCCGCGCGTCGACAAATAGCGCCGCAGGATCATTGCGATTGTTGCGCGTCGATTTTTTCCAGCACCGGCAGCAGGTATTTCAAGAATTCCTCCGGGTTCTCGCTCATCGGAAAATGTCCGAGGCCTTTCATGATGGTGGCCTCGCTGCCGGCAATGCTGGCCGCGACGCCAAGCGTCTCTTCCGGCGTGCAGGAATAGTCGTATTCGCCTGACAGCAGGAACAGCGGGCAGCGTTTGGTATCGATCTCGGCGACCCGGCCGCGAATGTCGCCGTCGATCTTGTAGAAATAGAGATCGCCCTTGAACACGCCGGGTCCGCCCTGCATGTAGTGCCACAGCGTTTCCCAGCGTTCGCGCTCCGGCGCGTCAGGGCCGACCAGGCCGGAGACGATGGCGGCGGCGACCTCGCCGCCATGCACGTCGGGCCGATGCAGGAAATTCAGGTCGTAATAGGGATCGACATGGGCGCCGGCCTGCAAACCGATGATGGCGCGAAAGCGGTCGGGGTGTTCGAGCGCCAGATGCAGCGCGATGCGCCCGCCGATCGAGCACCCGATCAGGATCGGTCTGTCCAGTCCGAGCGCGGCCATGACCGCGAGGATCATGGCGGTGTAGTGCGCCGAGGTGAGCTGATATTCCTCGTTGTGCCAGCCGGGCGGCGGCGAGGATTTGCCATGCCAGGGCATATCGAAGGCGATGACGCGATGGCTGCGGATGATGCGCGCGTCATTCATCAGCGCGCGATATTGCCGCCCGTCGCTGCCCGCGGTGTGCAGGCACAAAAGCGGGGTACCCTCGCCGGCCTCTTCGACATAGATGCGATGGGGCCGGCCGAACAAATCAAGATGCATGTAGCGGCCGACGACCGGTTCGAACTGCACGCTCATACCGAGCCTCCCCCGGGGCGCAGCTTGGCAAGCGCCTCCTTGAAGTAGCGCAGATGAGCCATGAAGATTTGCAGGTCGCCTTCGGCCTTGAGGACCCGCCGCTTGATCAGCGCCATCAGATCATTGGCGCCGGGCGGCGGCCGGTCGCTCCAGAATTTTTGCCACTCGGCCTCGCTCGCGCGCAGTGCAAACGACGACGACGGCATCACGAACGGCCCGCGCATCACGGAGACGACCCTGCCCTCGAAGATCGAGATCAGCCAGGCGGTCGGCCCGACTTCAAGGAGAAAAGTTGTGCTGAGATAGCGGCCGCGCCTGACCAGCGCCGCATCGTCATTGACCCGCTCTTTGAGCGCCTCAATCATGGCCGGCCTCCGAACCGTCGGCAGCCATGTTGCTGCCCTTGTTGCGGTCGCATGATCAGGGGAACAGGCGCGGCGTCAATTACAGCCAAGCGCATACCAGCATGACGTTGGCCGCGGAGGCCATGAGCAGCGCTATTGTGAGCGTGAGGTATACCCGTTCGCAGGCGGTATGCAGCGTCGTTCCCATGGCCGGAATTTTCCGGCGATTCTACTCGGAGAGTCCCGGGGATTCTTTTTTTCGGGATTCAGGACTCGTTAAGGACTCAAGCGGACTCCCGTTCACACGGGGTCAAAACGGCCGATTTCCCCTCACCCACCCGTGAAGCCGGGACAGCCGGAAGGAACTGCAACTCCAGGCAGTCCCAGGCGTTAGCGGCTTTTGCGGGAGTCCCTGCGATGCCCTATGCGCTGTTTTGCAACGACGCCAAGTTGAGTAAGGCCTATCCAACCGAGGCCGACGTCTGGAAGGAGGCCCAAAAGAGCGGGCTCGTGGTGGATGTGACGTCGGACGGAGACAAGCCGGCACCGCGGCCGCTGCTCGAGAACGACTACGAGATCAGGTCCTGCCCGCCAGACCCGGATGAGGATCCCGCCAAGAACAAGGCCGAAGCGGAACGCCAGGCCAGGATCGACCTGGAGCTCAGTTCATAAGGCCCGGCTGCCCGTTGTCGCGGCTGGGGGGACAAAACAGGTGTAAGCGAACCTACGGCCTGGCGGTCGCCAGCGAGGCCTGCTCGGAAGCCAGCGCCACGCAGATTTTCTTGCGGTGCAAGCCGCGGATCGCGCCGGTGACCTTGAGCACCTTGCCGGCAGCACACGAGGCGTCCTGCACGAAGGCGACCTCGTAGGGTGCGAGGAAGAGTGGTTCGGATTTCAGGATAGTTTGCGCGGCGCACGGCAACGCGACTGCGGAGAAGATCAGCACCGACGCCAAAACACGCATGTTCGTTTGTTTCGTTGGTCAACCAGACGTCCGCAGCATCATAGCTGAATATCGTGACAAGTGCCGGACCATGCTGAAAATATTTTTCAAGCCCGCTGCAGCCACGCCAGGTTGTTGAGCTCCTCGCCAGCAAAAAGGCCGGCGCGAAGCCGGCCTTTGCTCTCGTTGGCGAAATCCGCGTCCCGCAGCGCTGATCAGTTACGTGAGTGATCAGTACTTGCCGGCTACCGGCCCACCCCAGCCGAAGCGGTAGTTCACACCGAGCTTGACGGTGTGCTCGTCGTCGCGGAAACGGGAGCCGACGATGGCGGCCGGCCCGGTGGTGAAGGTGGTGGTGCCGAAATTGTAATACTGGTACTCGGCCTTGGCCGACCAGTTCGGCGCAAACATGTATTCGAGGCCGGTGCCGACCGTGTAGCCGTCCCTGTGGTTTCCGTTGGTCGTAAAGCCAACCGGGACGCCGGCCGTGGTGACGCCGAAATTGTTGCTGTCACGCCAGGCGTAGCCGCCCTTGGCGTAAAGCAACGCCGGGCCCCAAGTATAGCCGAACCGGCCGGTCACCGAGCCAAGCTGGTTGTTCTTGTCGGTGATCCGCGTGCCGTCCGGGAACAGTACGCCATTGTTGTTATTGTTGCTGAGCCAGCTGTACTGGGCTTCGGCACCAACAACCCAGTTCGGCGCGAACTGATAGTCGAAGCCGCCCTGCACGCCGCCCATGAATCGCGCGCTGCTTCCTTCCAGACTGTTATTGCCCGCGAACGCGCCCCCGACATGGCCGCCGATGTAGAAACCGGTCCAATTGTACACGACCTGAGGCGCCGTATAGGCCGGAGCCTTGGTGTAAGTGCGCGCGGGCATGTCCGCGGCAAGCGCGGGCGCAGCGAAAGCCAGAAAAGCGGCTGCGCCGAGCAAAAATCTCTTCATGAGAATTCCCCGTTACTGTCGAGGCGACAACAGTCAAACAACGTGGCCCCAATTTGGTGGCTTCGCGGCAATGCCGGAGCTGTGATCGTAGCCAATTGCGGCGATGAAACCCAACCGCTTTGGTTCCACCACGTAGTTATCCTGGCCCTGTAAATACGCAGTTATCTTAGCCCGTTCAATATTAAGCATTGGCCGTTTGGATTTGTCGGATTTAGCGACCTGCCGGTTCAAGGTTCGCTGAAAAGTGATCGCGGTTCCGGGCCGGAAACGGGAGGTCAACGCTGCATCTTTTCCATCTCCGGGAACGGTGCATAGACCGCCCCGGCGCAGATTTCGCTTGCATTCTCGACCAGGCGATCGAGACGGCCGTTGACATACATGACCGCGCGTTCGCGCATCTCGCGATAGGTTCCGTCGGATTCCCGGGGATAGAAGTGCAGACAACTGACATAACGCACCTTGCCCCCCACCGTCCGCTGGACGGGTTCGGCTATCTCGGCATTGCGCACGCCGATGGGATCATTGAGGTAGGTTCGCATGAAGGCGAGCAATTCCGGGCGATAATTATCGGGATAACGCGGGGTGCCGCCGCTGTCTTCCATGAAGGTCGTGGTTCGACTGTCTTCGCTGCCAAGGCAGCCTGCCAGCGCGATCGGCAGCAGCACTATCGCAAGGTGCCTTGCTGATATTCCCACGTGCAGCTCGTCTTCCCCAGAGGTGATGCGTCGCGGTTGTTCTAGACCCTGGCTGAATGAAAGGGAAACCGCCTTAAATTCACGAATTCACGGCCGGTGTAAACGAGCGCCGGCCCGCCGCCATCGGGGGAAAGCAATGGCAGAGGACCGGGCCTGATATCCGCGAGCCGCGGCGGGGCGACGTGGAACGAACCGCGCCCACGGATCGGCGTCAGCCGCGCTTGGTCGCGGGCGCAGCCGGCTTGCTCGATAGCTTGTGTGTCTTGAGGGAGCTCATCTTGTTCTTGTGGGAACGATGATGGCTGACATGCTTGGTATGACGGCCCATCTTGGCATTGGCGTTCAGTGTGCCCGGCTTTGCCTGCGTGGTTTTCGCGGCCGGTGCCTGGTCGGTCTTGCTGGCAGGCGCCTGCGTGGTCTTGGCGGAGTCGGCGGCCAGGGCCGGCGCGGCGATGACAGAAACTGCGAGTAGCGCTGCGGAAATGGTTTTCAACATGGTCGTCTCCTGTTTCAAACGGAGATCTGGAGGTGACCGGCCGGAAGGCCGGGCTCTTCGATCATGCTTGCGACCCTAGACGCTCCGCGCTGAACCCACTCTGAAGCGCCATGATAGTCTTCGTTCATCTCCATGACATGTTCGTCATGTTCGAAATTCGGCTGTCAAACGGGAATGTTTGGAAGCCGCGGGTGTTCAAGTCTCTCGAACCAGGTGTAGGATCACCTCATCGAAAATCGGGAGAAATGCATGAACAAGCCAGCCACCAGGCTTTTGACGCTCGCAATGTTCTCATTCGCGCTGGTTGCGGCGCCGCTGCTTTCGACGGCTCATGCCGCCGGTGGCGACAATCCCTCTCCGCCGGCCTCCGACTCCGGCAAGGACAAGAAGAAGGACGGCAAGAGCTCCAGTATTGACGACCCGAAATTCCTCGCCGGCTATCGGACGGCCTACACCACGATCTATGACCGCGGCGATTACACCACGGCGATCGAGCAGCTGAAGGCGCTCGGCCACGACGACCGCGCCGACGTCGCCAACCTGATCGGCTACTCCTACCGCAAGCTCGGCGACTACAAGCTTTCGCAAGTGTGGTACGAGCGCGCCTTGCAGGCCGATCCGAACCACGTGCGGACCTGGCAGTATTACGGCCTTTGGCAAGTCGAACAGGGCAACCGCGACCAGGCGCAATATCATTTGAACCGGATCGCCCAGCTTGCCGGCACCGACAGCGCCGAATACCGCTCGCTCGCTGCCGCCCTGGAAAAGCCGCCTGGCATCGGCCTCGTTTATTGATCTTCACGCATTGATCGTCACGGTATCGACAGGAGGGATGAATGAGCAGACTTGCGATCAGGCTTTTGACGCTGGCGGCGTTTTCGATGGCGCTGGTGACGGCACCCGTTATCACCAGCGTCTATGCCGCGCCCGACAGCGACGCGCCGGCGCCTCCCGCAAAGGGCAAGAAAAAGAAGTCCAGCGAAGCGGCACCCGGCAGCGAATACGCGGCCTTCGCAAACGGCTATCGCACCGCCTACGCCACGATCTATGACCACCACGACTATGCGTCCGCAATCGCGCAGTTGCAGGCGCTCGGTCACGACGACAGCGCCGCTGTCGCCAATCTGATCGGCTACTCTTACCGCAAGCTCGGCGACTACAAGCTCTCGCAGGTCTGGTACGAGCGCGCACTGAAGGCCGATCCGAACCACGTCAAGACCTGGCAGTATTATGGGCTGTGGCAGGTCGAGCAAGGCAACCGCGAGCAGGCGCAATATCATCTGAACCGGATCGCTCAGCTCGTCGGCACCAAGAGCGAGGAATATCGCTCGCTCGCCGAAGCCATCGACAAGCCGCCGGGCACGGGCCTCGTCTACTGAACAATCTGATCTACCAAACCGGTGCAAACCTCGCAGGTTTGCGCCGGCTTTTATTGTTTCATCAGGGCCTCGACCTCGGTTCGCAAGGCCTGCCGCGACGCATCGCGCGAGTAGAACATGTGCCCGCCGGGATAAACCACGAGCTTCACGCGCGGGGGCCTGGCAAAGGCCGGCAACTGGTCGAGCACCAGCTTGGTGCCGAAATAAGGCGTGGCCAGATCGAACAGCCCGTGGGCGACCACCACTTTCAGCTTCGGGTCGAGCGCGAGGGTCTGGCGTAATTCTGTGATCGACTGCGGGGGATCGAGGCTGCGGCCGAAGTCCCAGGCTCGCTCGACCGAGCCGTTGAGGAGTTGATAGGAGCCGTCAGGCCGCCAGTTCAGCTTGCCCCTGGTGAGATCGACGGCAGCGCTGGTCAGCGGCCCGACCAGTGCCTCGCCCGAGGGATCGCTGAAATGAGAGGAGCTTGAATCCGGATAGGGATCGAGGCCTAGAACCGACGCGTCGTAGCGGCCCGTCACCTTGCCATTGCGGCGATCGAACTCGCGGCGAAATTCGCTGATGTCAAAGCGCCCGGCTAGCCGGCGGCTGACGGCCTGATCTATCCCCGTGAGCGCCGCAAACTTGTCGGCGACACGGCCGGTGGCCTCGACATCGGCCTCGCCTTTGATGAGGTCGGCGAGGAAATCGCCGCGCGCATAGGCCTCGACATCCGCGAGGTCGGCGTGACTCACCGCACCCTTTGCCTCGCGCGCCACCGCGGCATAGGTCGGCAGGCTCGCCACATATTGCAAAATGCTGGAGCCGGAAAATTCACGGAAGTCGAGTAGCGGCGAGATCAGGATCAATCCCCTCACGCCCACACCCTGCCGGGTCTGCAGATTGCTGACGACCTTGGGTCCGCGGATGCCGCCATAACTCTCGCCGGCGACGAATTTCGGCGAAAGCAACCGATCGTATTTTTCGAGCCAGCGGCGGATCACCAGCGCGATCGAATTCACGTCGCCATCGATCGAATAGAACCGCTTGCGCACGTCTTCGCCGCTGGCGACGAAGCGGCTGTAGCCGGTCCCGACCGGATCGATGAAGACGAGATCGGTGAAGTCGAGCCAGGTCTCGGTGTTCGGCTCAAGGTCGGACGAGGTGGAGGGCGTCACGGCGTTGATTGCGAGCCGCCAGGGGCCGCTATTGCCGAGCTGCAGATAGGCGGAGGCAGCACCGGGCCCGCCGTTGAACAGGAAGGTTACCGGCCGAGTTGCACGCTCGGCGCCATCGAGTTGATAGGAGGTGTAGGCGATATCGGCCTGCGGCTCGCCCTTTTCGTCGAACAAGCGGATCGAACCTGCAGTCGCGGTGAAGGCGAGCGAACGTCCGGGAAGATCGAGCGTCTGTTGGGTCGTCGAATCCGGCGGCAGACGATGCGGCTCGGCGGTGGCGGGCGTGTTCGGGGTTTCGGCGGCGCGCCTACCCGCCATACCGGACTTCTGGCCGGACGGCGCGGAGGCCGCAGGCTGCTCCAAAGGAGGCGGATCGTCGGCGCGAGCACTGTCCCAACCCGATAGCACGAGCAACGCGATCGCAACGCGCAGATGGCGCCTTGCGGGCAAAACGATCACCATTTCCGTCTTCTTTCTGCTGCCAACGGCCAGCCGATGAAGCCCCGCCTATTGTGCGAGCCGCACCAACGAGATAGCCGCTGGTTCTAATGCAAAATTGCGGCGGATCGGCGCCGATCGCAATGGGGAGATGGGGACGATATCAGCGCTCGCCAGAGCCACGGCCCGAACGCGACCCCTGGTGATCTCGACAAGCATGGCCAAGGTCGTATAGACGACCTCGGCGCCAGCTGCACTTGGCACCGACACGAGTTCGCGATTTGATGAACAGCACCCAGCGATATGACCGGATCGCCTTCGTGGCCAGCGCGGGCGCGGAGGCGCAGGCGGCGCTGGCCCAGCTTGCGGGGCTCTATGGCAATCACGATCCGGACACCGCCGACGTCGTGGTGGCGCTCGGCGGCGACGGGCTGATGCTGCAAACGCTGCATCGGCACATGCGCACAGGCAAGCCGATTTACGGCATGCATCGCGGCACCGTCGGTTTTCTGATGAACGAGTTCAGCGCGCACGACCTGCGTGCGCGCCTGGTGGCGGCGAAGGAATCGCTGATCCATCCGCTGTTGATGCGCGCCACCGACGTGCATGGCGCCGTGCATCTGCATCACGCGATCAACGAGGTCGCGCTGTTTCGCGAGACCCATCAGGCGGCGCGGTTGCGGATCCTGATCGACGAGCACGAGCGCATGCCGGAATTGATCGCCGACGGCATCCTGGTGGCCACGCCGGCCGGATCCACCGCCTACAATCTTTCGGCGCAGGGACCGATCCTGCCGATCAACGCCGCGCTGCTCGCGCTGACCCCGATCAGCGCGTTCCGCCCGCGGCGCTGGCGCGGCGCCCTGCTTCCCAACACGGCCTATGTCGTTATCGAGGTGCTCGAGGGCGACAAGCGGCCGGTCGCGGCGGTCGCCGATCACGACGAGGCGCGTGACGTCCGCCGAGTCGAGGTGCTCTCCGACAAGACCATCTCGATGCGGATGCTGTTCGACCCCGGCCACAGCCTGGAAGAGCGGATCCTGCGCGAGCAATTCGGCTATTAGAGCTGGCTTTTCTTCGCCTGCTGCAGTGCTTCTTGAGCCCCTTCGCAACCCTTCGTTAACTGCCACCACGATATGGTTAACGCTGGTATACCGTTGGCCGGTCCATGTTCCGCATCGACTTCAACAAGCTGCGATTTCTTGTCTGCGACGACAACCCGCATATGCGCCGCATCCTGCGGACGCTGCTGCATTCGTTCGGCGCCCGCGAAGTCTATGAGGCCGAAGACGGCGCGACCGCGCTCGAAATGTACAGCCACTACGTCCCCGACATCGTCATCACCGACTGGTCGATGCCGATCTTCGACGGGCTCGAGCTCGCGCAG
>VAZG01000118.1 GCA_005885285.1 Alphaproteobacteria bacterium
CCCCGACCGCCGCCGCAACACCAGCAACGCCTATATCGGCCCCGAGCGCCGGGTCGGCGGCGAGGCCGAAGTGATGCAGCAGCCGTCGCTTCTCGACAAGGCGCGTTCCTCCACTTAAAGCGGGAGTGAAGAAGCTATCATGGCGAAAGATAACCCTCCGGCGGCGCTCCAGATCAAGGCCTTCGCCGATCACCACGTCATCACGCAGCCCAATCCGTTGCGCAAGGTGCTGCGCCGCGTTCCCGAATCCGATCTCGACGATCCAGTGGCGCGGGCGGAGAAGGCACTCGCGGGCCTGTCAGGCGAATTCAAGAACTGG
>VAZG01000357.1 GCA_005885285.1 Alphaproteobacteria bacterium
CCGAACGGAGTTTGACAGGCCGCTTGTGCAAGCGTTCTCCCGTTCAGGCGAAATTGTCGCTGCAAACTGGCTCGTAGAACGGGTTCGCACTTCGCTTTACGATGGGTACGCTGGTGCGACTCGACGGCGCGCTGATGCGCTTGGCCTCGACAAACGCGCTCAAGATCGCAAGTGACAAATCCGCATGCCGGGTCTCGATCGATTGATCGAGCCAGTCAGGCAATTCGCGTTCACGCGAAAGCGCGCAGTACCACTCACCCTCGTCATAGGCGATACGGCGGACCTGCCAGAGCGGCAGCTCGAGATCGATCAGCGCCAACGCGGCATCGGTCCAGGCCCCCGACCGGATCAATCGCTTGATCCGCGCGCTCTTCTCGCTGGGGCCCATCAACGTGAACCGCCGACACGCGATGTCAACAATCTCCATCATGAGGGTTACGTTTGCCTCTGGCGCTTTGCGGAGCCTGTCAACGAGTTCGCCGGAATCGCGATGATCTTCTGGGTGCAGCATGGCGTCGTCTCAGTTGTGAGCCGCGGCCAAGACGGCGGCCGCTTGCTCAAAGTGGACAAAACGTCATTTGAAAACGAGAGGAGGCAAGCGATCGAGATATAGGATTTTCATAAGTGCCCGGTGGCAACGGCAACGCGGTCCATATGAGATTCCTATAACGTTACCGCAGCGATCATCTCGAAAACCTATGTGCCGGGTGGCACCTCTGCCGCCAGACAGTACGGGAACGCCGCTTGGCAGTCCCGCGCAGACGACGCATAGGAACATCTCATGCTTGACATCGCCCTGCTGGTCCTCGCCTTCGGCTTGTTCGCGGCCGGAATAGGCTACGCCTATGCCTGCGAACGACTTTAGGAGCAGAGCCGTGATCGTTGATTATTCGCTCGCCGGTATCGTCTCCGCAGGCCTCCTGTTTTACCTGACCTACGCCCTGCTGCGGCCCGAGCGGTTCTGACCCGCGATTCCGAAACGGCTCCGCGCAAATCAAAGGCACATCTCGATGACCGCCATTGGCTGGATTCACATCATTCTGTACTGCGCCATCATCGCCGCGCTGGCCAAGCCGCTCGGCTGGTATATGACGCGCGTCTTCAATGGCGAGCGCACGTTCTTGTCCCCAATCCTGCGACCGGTCGAGGCCGGGATCTACTGGATCGGCGGCGTCGATGACAGGCGCGAGCAGCATTGGCTGACCTATACAGTTGCGATGCTGCTGTTCCATGTCGGCGGTGCTCTCATCATTTATGCATTGATGCGCCTGCAGGCGGTGTTGCCGTTCAACCCGGCGGGACAATCCGCCGTCGCAGAAGATCTGTCCTTTAACACCGCGATCAGCTTCATCACCAATACCAACTGGCAGAATTACGGTGGCGAAAGCACGCTGTCGTATCTCGTGCAGATGCTGGGGCTGACCCACCAGAACTTCCTGTCGGCGGCGACCGGCATCGCGCTCGCAGTGGCCCTGATTCGCGGCTTCTCGCGTTCCTCGATGCGCACCATCGGCAATTTCTGGGTCGATGTCACCCGCTGCACGCTTTATGTCCTGATGCCGATCTGCGTCGTCTACACCCTGTTCCTGGTTTGGCAGGGTATTCCACAGACACTTGGTGCCTACGTTGACGCCACGACTCTCGAAGGTGCCAAGCAGACCATCGCGGTCGGTCCGGTCGCCTCGCAGGTCGCGATAAAAATACTCGGCACCAATGGCGGCGGCTTCTTCAATGCCAACGCCGCGCATCCCTTTGAGAATCCGACGGCGCTGTCGAACTTCGTGCAGATGATCTCGATCTTCGCGCTCGGTGCCGCGCTCACCAACGTGTTTGGCCGCATGGTCGGCAACCAGAAGCAGGGCTGGGCGATCCTGGGCGTGATGGGCGTGCTGTTCATCGCCGGCGTCGCCGTCACCTATTGGGCGGAAGCCAACGGCACCACCGCGCTCCACGCGCTCGGGCTGACCGGTGGCAACATGGAAGGCAAGGAAGTCCGCTTCGGCATCGTCGCCTCGTCGCTGTTTGCCGTCATCACCACGTCGGCCTCCTGCGGCGCCGTCAATGCCATGCATGACTCATTCACAGCGCTCGGCGGCATGATCCCGTTGATCAACATCCAGCTCGGCGAAATCATCGTCGGCGGCGTCGGCGCCGGTCTCTACGGCATGCTCATCTTTGTCGTCATCTCGATCTTTGTCGCGGGTCTCATGGTGGGCCGCACGCCGGAATACGTCGGCAAGAAGATCGAGGCGCGCGAGGTCAAGATGGCGATGCTCGCCATTCTGGTGCTGCCGCTGATGTATCTGGGCTGGACTGCCGTTGCGGTTGTCTATCCGCCGGCGGTGGCCTCGATGGCCAATGCAGGCCCGCACGGCTTTACGGAAGTTCTCTACGCCTACACTTCACAGACCGGCAATAACGGCTCGGCTTTCGCAGGCCTCACCGGAAACACCTTTTTCTACAACCTCACCGGCGCGGTCGCGATGTTCGTCGGCCGCTTCTTCATGATCGTGCCGGCAATGGCGATGGCGGGTTCGCTCGCCGGCAAGAAGTCGATCCCGCCGTCGGCCGGCACATTGCCGACCACGGGCGGCCTGTTCGTCGGCCTGGTCGTCGGCGTCGTCCTGATCATCGGAGGCCTCACCTTCTTCCCGGCACTGGCGCTCGGACCGATCGTCGAGCAGCTCGCCAGCAACGCGGGCACCCTGTTCTGATCGACCTCAATTCGGAGTTACGTCCATGGAAGTCGTCAAAAAGACCAAGCGGATGCCGGTCTCGGCGATGCTTGACCCAAAGATCGTGATGCCCGCGATCGGTTCGGCCTTCGCCAAACTTGATCCCAGGATCATGATCAAGAGCCCCGTGATGTTCGTGGTCGAGGTCGTGGCCGCGCTGACCGCGGTGATGTTTCTGCGCGATGTTGCGACGGAAGGCCGCGGCAAGGCGCAGGCCGAATCGCTGAAGAAGACCCGCACCGAGAGCCAGGCCAAGCTGCTGAGCGGTTCCGGCAACGATTATCGGCGCGTGTCTGGTACCAGCCTCAAGGTCGGCGACGTCGTGCTGGTCGAAGCCGGCGACAACATACCCTCGGATGGCGAGGTGATCGAGGGCGTCGCGTCAGTCAACGAGGCCGCCATCACCGGCGAGTCCGCGCCTGTGATCCGCGAGTCCGGTGGCGACCGTTCGGCGGTCACCGGTGGCACCGTGGTGCTGTCCGACTGGATCCGCGTCCGTATCACGGCAGCTCAGGGCTCGACCTTCATCGACCGCATGATCAAGCTGGTCGAGGGCGCCGAGCGGCAGAAGACACCTAACGAGATCGCGCTTAACATCCTGCTCGCGGGCCTCACCATCATCTTCGTATTCGCGACCGTGACCATCCCGAGCTATGCGGCTTACGCGGGGGGTCAGATATCTGTCATCATCCTGGTGGCATTGTTCGTGACACTGATCCCGACCACCATCGGGGCGCTGTTGTCGGCGATCGGCATCGCCGGCATGGACCGGCTGGTGCGCTTCAACGTGCTGGCGATGTCGGGTCGCGCGGTAGAAGCCGCGGGCGACGTCGACACGCTGCTGTTGGACAAGACCGGCACCATCACGCTCGGCAACCGGCAAGCAACGTCATTCCGCGCCGTTCGCGGGGTGAGCGAACAGGACCTTGCCGATGCGGCGCAGCTTGCATCATTGGCCGATGAAACGCCGGAAGGCCGCTCGATCGTCGTGCTCGCCAAGGAAAAATACGGCATCCGCGCCCCCGACATGGCCGAGCTTGGCGCGACGTTCATCCCGTTCACGGCGCAGACGCGCATGAGCGGCGTCGATGCCGGTGGATTGTCAGTGCGCAAGGGCGCGGTCGATGCGATCCTCAACTATGCCGGCGGCGAAACCGCGCAGATCATGGCATCTGGAAACACTGTCCGGGCCATCCAATCCACGGTAAATTGGGAAGTGGCCCGCGAGGTCCATGCGATATCGAACGACATTTCCAAAGCCGGCGGAACGCCGCTCGCTGTCGCCAGGGACGGCCATCTGCTCGGCGTCGTCCAGCTCAAGGACATCGTCAAGGGCGGCATCCGCGAGCGCTTTGCCGAACTACGCCGCATGGGTATCCGCACCGTGATGATCACCGGCGACAACCCGATGACGGCGGCGGCGATCGCGGCGGAAGCCGGCGTCGACGATTTCCTTGCGCAAGCTACGCCCGAGGACAAGCTGAAACTTATTCGCGACGAGCAGGCCAAGGGCAAGCTGGTGGCGATGTGCGGCGACGGCACCAATGATGCGCCCGCGCTGGCGCAGGCCGACGTCGGAGTTGCCATGAACACCGGCACGCAAGCCGCGCGCGAAGCCGGCAATATGGTCGATCTCGATTCCAATCCGACCAAGCTTATCGAGGTGGTCGAAATCGGCAAGCAGCTCCTGATGACCCGCGGCGCGCTCACCACGTTCTCGATCGCCAATGATGTCGCAAAATATTTTGCGATCATCCCCGCGATGTTCCTGGCCTTCTATCCGCAGCTCGGCGTGCTCAATGTCATGCATCTGGCGAGCCCGCAGAGCGCCATCCTGTCGGCGATCATCTTCAACGCCTTGATCATCATCGCGTTGATTCCGCTGGCGCTGAAGGGCGTGGCCTATCGCGCGATCGGGGCCGGCGCGCTGTTGCGCCGCAACCTGATGATTTATGGCGTTGGCGGCATCATCATTCCGTTTATCGGCATCAAGGCAATCGACGTCGTCGTCGCGGCTTTGCATTTGGTCTAGAGGCAACCGACATTGCGAGCGAAGCGACGCAATTCAGAAGGCGGCGAAGAAAGACTGGATTGCTTCGTTCGCTTCGTTCCTCGCAATGACGAAAATACAAGAGACACGCGATGTTGAGAGAAATTCGCACCGCTATCATCGTCCTGGCTCTGCTGGCCCTGATCACGGGCCTCGCCTATCCGCTGGCCATGACCGCGATCGCGGGTGCGATCTTTCCGAAGCAGGCGGCAGGAAGCCTGATCGAGCGGGACGGCAAGGTGGTTGGCTCGACCTTGATCGGGCAGGAATTCCAGGACGATAAATACTTCCATGGCCGCCCCTCGGCCACGACGGCTCCGGACCCGGCCGATTCGACCAAGACGGTCCCCGCGCCGTACAACGCCGCCAATTCTGGCGGCTCCAACCTCGGTCCGACCAGCAAGGCGCTGAACGACCGGGTCAAGGAAGACGTCGACAAACTGAAGGCCGAGAATCCTTCCGCGGCCGTTCCGATCGATCTCGTCACCACGTCGGCCAGCGGCCTCGATCCCGATATCTCGCCGGAGGGCGCGCTATTCCAGGTGCCGCGTGTCGCCAGGGTCCGGAATATGCCGGAAGACCGCGTCCGCGCGCTGGTCACCGAGAACACCAAAGGCCGCGTTGCCGGGTTGCTTGGCGAGCCGCGCGTCAACGTGTTGGCGCTGAATCTGGCGCTGGATGCGGCCTCCAAATGAGGGCCGCTAGGCTCAGCGCATCATGGCGACTATAATGCCTTATGGCCGATCAACGCCGCGACCTTGAAAAACGACCCTCGCCGGACGCGCTCCTGGAAGCGGCGCGGCGCGAGAGCGGTCAGACCGGCCGGCTCAAGATTTTCGTCGGCGCCGCCCCCGGCGTCGGCAAGACTTACGAGATGTTGCTGAGCGCGCACGCCAAGGCCAAAGCCGGCGCCGATGTGGTCGTTGGCGTGGTCGAGACCCACGGGCGTGCGGAAACGGAAGGGCTGCTGCGGGGGCTCGAAGTCATTCCGCGCAAGCGGCTCGAATACAGAGATCAGGTCCTCGAGGAGATGGACCTCGATGCGATCATCGCGCGTCGGCCGCAGATCGCGCTGGTCGACGAACTCGCGCACACCAATGCCCCCGGCAGCCGGCATCCCAAGCGCTATCTCGACGCCGAGGAGCTGCTCTCGCGCGGTATCGACGTCTACACCGCTGTCAACATCCAGCACATCGAGAGCCTCAACGACGTGGTCGCCCAGATCACGCATGTGCGGGTGCGCGAAACCGTGCCGGACAAGGTGTTCGATCGGGCGGACGCGATCGAACTGATTGACCTCACACCGGACGATCTGATCCAGCGGCTGAAGGAAGGCAAGGTCTACGTCCCCAAGCAGGCCGAGCGCGCGCTGGAGCATTATTTCTCGCCGGGCAACCTGACCGCACTGCGCGAGCTGGCATTGCGGCGGACGGCCGAGCGCGTCGACGAGCAGCTGCTGACGCATATGCAGGCCAATGCGATCGCCGGCCCTTGGGCGGCGGGCGAGCGCATCCTGGTGTGCGTCAGCGAGGATCCGCGTGCCGCCGGCCTCGTGCGCTACACCAGACGGCTGGCGGACCGGGTCCATGCACCATGGACCGCGATCAGCATCGAAACGCGGCGCAGCCTGCAACTGGCCGACGAAGAGCGCGACCGGCTGGCCGATACGATGCGGCTCGCCGAAGCGCTTGGCGGCGAGGCGGTGACCATTCCCGGCGTCGGGCGCCACATCGCCGACGACATCATCAATTTTGCCCACGCCAACAACGTCACGCAGATCATCATCGGCAAGTCGACGCGCTCGTGGTGGTTCGAACTCACGCGCGGCTCGGTCGTGCATGATCTGGTGCGGCGCGCCGGCAATATCAGCGTCAATGTCATCGCCGGCGAGGAACTCGCAGCCGAACCCGTCCCGAAGAAGACC
>VAZG01000119.1 GCA_005885285.1 Alphaproteobacteria bacterium
ATCGCCGACTGGATCACCTCGATCGCCGGCAACGATCCGCACTACATCATGCTCTTGATGGTGCTGCTATTCACCGTGATCGGCGATTTCATCGAGCCGGTGCCGACCATCATCATCTTCATGCCATTGGTGAATGCGCTGACGCAGGCCGGCGACATCAATGGCGTGCATATGGGCGTAGTGCTGATCGCCACACTGGCGTTCGGGCTGATCACGCCGCCTTACGGCCTCGTCCTGCTGATGGCGTCGAAATTCGTCGGTGTCAGTTTCGGAAAGGCGTTGCGTGCGGCGATGCCGATCTATGTGGTGTTCCTGATCACCATCATCTTTACGATCTATTTTCCGAGCGTCGTGCTGTGGCTGCCAAAGCACGTGATCCCGGAATCGGTCGGCTGCTTCAAGTCGCCGGCAGGCACGGGATATATTTGTCCGCCGTAAATGTGTCCCACAAACTCCGCCGTCATGCTCCGCGAAGGCGGGGCATCCAGCAATCCGAGGCGGCGCAGTGAAATCGAAACGCCGCGGCGTACTGGATCATCCGCAGTCGCGGATGATGACAGCTAACTATGTGTGGTCGACAGCGCGACCTATTTCCCCTTGCTGGTGAATTTCTTCACCGCCGCGCGAAATTCATCCGTCTGCATAGCCTCGATGATTTTCTTTTCTTCGGCGTCGAGCTGCTGTTTGGTCGGGGTGAGGGCAGCCTGGTAGACCAGCGACTTGGTGCCGGCGACCGCAGCGGGCGGATTCTGCGCCAGCCGTTCGGCGAATTGTCGCGTCGCCGCCTTCAGCTCTGGAGCGGGAACGACCCTGGCGACCAAACCCCAATCATGGGCCTGCTGTGCCGAGAAGCTGTCTTCGGCCAAGAATATCTGCAACGCACGGCGGGTGCCGACCGTGCCCACCATGCCGACCGTGCTGCCGCCGTCCGGCGACACACCGATCTTGGCATAGGCCGGGGTGAAGCGGGCGTCATCGGCGGCGATGCAGAGGTCGGCGACAAAGGCCAGTCCCATGCCGGCGCCGGCCGCGGAGCCGTGAACGCTGGACAGCACGATTTTCGGCATCCGCCGCACGGTCTCGATGAATGCGTGATAGTGTTTCAGCAATTCACCGACTACGGGCGCGATGGTATTGGCGGCTGCCGCAGCGCCGATGGTCTGCAGGTCTCCGCCGGCGCAAAACGCGCGGCCTTCGCCTTCGATCACCAGCACCCTGATGTCGTCGTTCACCTCGACTTCGGCACCGAGCTGTTCGAGTTTCTTGGCGATCGAAAGATCGATCGAATTGAAGGCCGCGGGACGATTGAGTGTGATCGTGGCGATTGGACCTTCGATCCGCAGCAACGCGGGTTCGTCGGGAAGCGAGGCGGTGGCTTCGGTGGATGTCGGCATCTGATAATCCCCGGCGTGGAGGACGTCGCGCCCCATTTAAATCGCAGATGGCGAGGGGTGACAATCCCCGGTGAAGTCTGCAAAATGCGGACAAATGCCGGAACCAGGAGCAAGGGCGGTGAACATGGATTCGACAGTCGACCGTCTGGTGACCGGCATCGATCCGTTTTCGCATGCCTTCCTCAGCGATCCCTACCCGCATCACGAAGCCATGCGCGCGGCGGGTCCGGTGGTGTGGCTTGACCATTACGGCATCTGGGGGATGGCCCGACACCAGGAGGTCCGCGACGCCCTGACTGATTGGCAGACCTATTGCTCGGGGGCGGGGGTCGGCTTGAGCGACTTCCGCAAGGAGCCGCCATGGCGTCCGCCGAGCATTATCCTGGAAGCCGATCCGCCGTTGCATACGCGCACCCGCGCGGTGCTGACCCGCATTCTTTCGCCAGCCGCGATCAATGTTTTGCGCGAGACATTTGCGCGAGAGGCGGAAGCGCTGGTCGACCGTCTGGCCGAACGGCGCGAGTTCGACGGCATTGCCGATCTTGCCGAGGCTTATCCGCTAAAAGTGTTTCCGGATGCGGTCGGGATTTCCGAGGAAGGGCGCGAGAACCTGCTGTCTTACGGCAACATGGTGTTCAACTCGTTCGGACCGCGCAACGACCTCTTCGAAAAAGCCATGGCTAATGCCGGTCCGGTGCGCGACTGGATCATGTCGAAATGCAGCCGCGCGGCGCTGGCGCCCGATGGTTTGGGCATCCAGATCTTTGCCGCCGTCGATTCCGGCGAGTTGACGGAGCTTGAAGCCGGCATGCTGGTGCGCTCATTCCTGTCAGCCGGGATCGATACCACCGTATACGGGCTCGGCAATGCGCTGTATTGCTTTGCGAACTATCCCGAGCAATGGGCGGTCTTGCGCGAAAATCCTTCCCTGATCCGACTCGCTTTCGAAGAAGTATTGCGTTTTGAGGCGCCAGTGCAGACCTTCTTCCGGACCACTACCAAGGCGATCGAGGTCGGCGGCGTAAAGCTTGGCGACGGCGAAAAGGTGCTGCTGTTTCTTGCCGCCGCCAACCGCGATCCACGCCGCTGGGACAAGCCGGAGATCTTCGACGTCAAGCGCCGCGCCACCGGACACATGACTTTCGGCACCGGCATCCATGGCTGCGTCGGCCAGGCGGTGGCGCGGCTCGAAAGCGAGGCGGTGTTTGGCGCGCTGGCCAAACGCATCGCCGCGTTCGAGCTGACCGGCGAGCCAAAGCGGCGGCTGAACAACACGCTTCGCGGGCTCGACAGCCTGCCGCTGCGCGTGACTGTGGCCTGACGCATGACGCAAGGACCAGTTCTGATCGTCGGCGCCGGCCACGCGGGTTTTCAGGTCGCGGCCTCGTTGCGCCAGCATGGTTTTAGCGGCCGTATCGCGCTCATCAATGACGAGGCACATCTGCCCTACCAGCGGCCGCCTTTATCCAAGGCTTATCTGAAGGGCACCGGCGGCCCTGACAGCCTGATGTTCCGCCCCGATAAGTTCTACTGCGATCAGAACATCGAGCTGATCGCGGATCGCGCGATCGCGATCGACCGCGGCGCGCGCAAGCTGAACCTCGCGTCCGGCTCATCGCTCGACTATGGCCATCTGGTGCTCGCGACCGGCGCTCGCAACCGCCTGCTCGACATTCCCAACGCCAATCTGTCCGACGTGCGCTATTTGCGCATCCTCGATGACAGCGAGGACTTGCGGCGGCGCATCGCGTCGAGCAAACACGTCGTCGTCATCGGTGCTGGATTCATCGGGCTCGAGTTCGCCGCCACCGCGCGGATCAAGGGTCTGGAAGTCGACGTCGTCGAGCTCGCCAGCCGCGTCATGGCGCGCGCGGTGACCGCGGAAGTCTCGGAATATTTTCAAGGAAGGCACCGCGCGGCCGGCATCCGCATCCATTTGGGCGTGCAGGTTACCGGTATCGAGGCCGATCGCGGCAAGGTGACCGGCGTCAGTCTCAGCGATGGGCGCCACATCGCGGCCGACCTTGTCGTGGTCGGCGTCGGCGTCCTGCCCAATGTCGAGCTCGCCGCCGATGCGGGCCTTCCCGTCGCCTCGGGCATCATCGTCAACGAGCAACTATTGACCGCTGACCCCAACATCTCCGCGATCGGCGACTGCGCGCTATTTGAAAGTCCGCGCTTCGGCGGATCGCTGCGGCTGGAATCCGTGCAGAACGCCACCGATCACGCGCGCTGCGTAGCGGCGCGGCTGACGGGCGATGCCAAGACCTATGATGGCCAGCCCTGGTTCTGGAGCGACCAGGGCGACGACAAGCTCCAGATCGCGGGCCTCACGACCGGCTATGATCAGGTCGTGATGCGGGGCCATCCCGCGCAGAAGGCGTTCTCGGCGTTTTGCTACAAGACCGGCAGGCTCGTCGGCATCGAGTCCATCAATCGGGCAGGGGACCACATGTTCGGCCGCCGGCTGCTCGGGATGGACCGGTCGATCGCGCCGGTACAGGCAGCGGACCCAGGCTTCGATCTAAAGAGCGCGCTTGCTTAGCGCTTCCACTTCCTCAGCCGTCGGCATCGACGGTGCCGCGCCCATCCGCTGCACGCAAATCGAGGCGGCCGCATTGGCATATTCAAGCGCATCGCGCATGGCGGCGCCATCAGCCAATTGCGCGGCCAGCGCGCCGACGAAACAATCGCCGGCGCCGGTAGTGTCGATGGCGCCGACCATGCGGCCCGGAATGATCAGCGGCGCGCCGCCGACGAGCGCAACGACGCCGCGTTGGCCCAGCGTCACGCAGATGGTCTGATCGCGGCTCGTCTGCAGCGATCTTGCCGCGTCGATGAAGCGGGCGTCATCGTCGCTCTCGCGAAACCCGCCCCCGGCCAACAGGCCGAGCTCGGTTTCGTTGAGCACGAGGATGTCGACGAGATCGAGCAATTTGCGATCGAATGACAGCGCCGGCGCCGGATTGAGGATCGTCGTCGCGCCGGCGGTACGGGCTCGTTCGAAGAAGGCGTCGATCGTCGCCAACGGGATCTCGAACTGGCTGGCTGCGATATCGCCCTTCTCAAGCATTACTCCCGCGACATCGGCGGCATCGACCAGCGCATTGGCGCCGGGAATAACGACAATCGTATTGTCGGCTTTTGCGACGGTGATGATGGCCGTGCCGGTATGGGCGTCGGCGGTCTGCCGAACAAAACTGAGGTCAATTCCCTCAGTGGCGAGGAACGCTTTCAACTCATCGCCGAAAGCATCCTGGCCGAGCCGGCCGATCAGCGTCGTCGATGCGCCGAGCTTTGCGGATGCGACGGCCTGGTTGGCGCCCTTACCGCCGGGGAAGTACAGCACGGCGTCGCCTGCGACCGTCTCGCCTACCTGCGGATGCCGGTCGGCGGTTGCCACCACATCCATATTGATGCTGCCGGCGATGAAAACGCGGCCCATGCACTGTTCCCAAAAAGCTAGACCCGGACCTCGAACTCCTGCCTGACGGCTTCGATGTCGGCAAGCGTCGGCAGCCCCGCCTCGTTGCCGAGGCGCTGGATCTTGTAGGTGGACGCCGCGCGCGCGAATTCGAAATGGTCGTGCCAGGTTTTGCCGGGATTGGAGAGGTAGGAATAGACATAGGCGCCGTGGAATACGTCGCCGGCGCCATTAGTGTCGATCACGCGATCGAGCGGGATCGGCAGCGCCGGCAAGGTGTGGAGCTTGCCGGTCTCGTCGTACCAGAGCAAACCCTTCTCCCCCATGGTGATGCCGCCGACCCGGCAGCCTCGGCTTTTGAGATAGTCGATCATCTTTTCCGGTGTGAGGTCCATCTGCTCGCACAGCCGCTCGGCGACGATGGCGACATCGATGAACTCCAGAAGCTCATGGGTATTGGTGCGCAGGCCGCCGCCGTCGAGCGAAGTCAGGATGCCGGCCTCGCGGCACAGTTTGGCATAGTGGATCGCGGCATCCGGCTGGTGACCGTCGACGTGCAGCACGCGGCAATTGCCAAGGTTGAGCAGCGGGAAGGGATGGATGTGGGCGTCGTCGCGGCAACGCACGATCGCGCGCTTGCCGTCCTTTGGCATGATAAAGGACAGCGACGAGGAGTTGACCTTGCGCGGATGGATCGAGATTCCATACTTCGCGCTCATGTCCTGGAACATCCGCCCCAACCAGTCATTGGCGACGGTGGCGATCAGGTCCGGCACAATGCCGAGCTTGGCGCAACAGAATGCCGCGGTAACGGCGTTGCCGCCGAACGAGACCGCGTAAGCGGAGGCGACATGCTTTTCGTCGCCGGTCGGCATGTGGTCGGTGATGAAGGTAACGTCGATATAGGTCTGTCCGATGAAAAGAGCCTGCATTCGTTTTCCGTGGGCTGGTGGATGGTCCTCGCCCGGCGCGTCACATTAGCACCGGTTGTTGTGGATTTTCGCGCAAATTATTCGCAACCCTGCCGCGTTATACGCTTGAGATGGGGGTGTGAGCGGAATACGACGTCTGCGGCCATCGCTGCAAGTCGCCGGTGATGGCCGGACCGCCATTGCGAGTTCCGGATAACGCGACAAAGGGGGAAACGATGACCGTCTATTCCGGTCCGGTGTTTGAGATGGCGGCGAACCAGTTCAATGTGATCGCCAATCATCTTGAAATCCCGATGGACGAGCGCGACCGCCTGCTGTTGCCGAAACGCGCGGTCACCGTGTCCTGTCCGATCCACCGCGACGACGGCACCGTCGCGGTATTCGAAGGTTATCGCGTGCAGCATCACCTCACGATGGGACCGAC
This sequence comes from Alphaproteobacteria bacterium, assembly GCA_005885285.1. Taxonomy (GTDB): domain Bacteria; phylum Pseudomonadota; class Alphaproteobacteria; order Rhizobiales; family Xanthobacteraceae; genus Bradyrhizobium. The sequence goes on from VAZG01000119.1 coordinate 6,175, forward strand.
CAAAGGCGGCACGCGATTCTCGCCGTCCGTCGATATCGGCGAGGTGGCTGCGCTCGCAATCTGGATGAGCTGGAAATGCGCGCTGGTGGGGCTTCCCTATGGCGGCGCCAAGGGCGGGGTCAACGTCGACCTTTCCACGATCTCCAAACGCGAGCTCGAGTCGCTGTCGCGCCGCTATATGCAGGAGATGATCCCGTTCGTCGGTCCCCATACCGACGTGATGGCGCCGGACATGGGCACCAACGAACAGGTGATGGCCTGGTTCATGGACACCTACTCGATGTACCAGGGGCAAACCGTGACCGAGATCGTCACCGGCAAGCCGGTTGCTTCCGGCGGTACGCTGGGCCGGCGCGAAGCCACCGGGCGCGGCGTTGCGCACTTGGCCATGCGGGTGCTGAAAGAGCTCTCGATCAAGGCGAACGATGCCACCGCCGTTATCCAGGGCTTTGGCAATGTCGGCTCCTATGCGGCGCTCGAACTGCATCAATTCGGCCTCAAGGTGATTGCGGTCTCAGATCACACCGGCGCGCTTCACGATGCGGCCGGGCTCGATATTCCTGCGCTGATGCGCCATGCGGGCACTCATGGCAGCATCGCCGGGTTTTCCAACCAGTTGCATTTCGATCCTGACGAAGTCCTCGCCTTGCCCTGCGATGTGCTGGTGCCGGCGGCGATGGAACGGGTGATCGACGCCAAAGTGGCGGAGAATTTGAAATGCCGGGTGCTGGCCGAAGGCGCCAACGGCCCGACCACGCCGGATGCCGACCTGGTGCTGGAGAAACGTCAGGATGAAATCTTCCTGATCCCGGACATCCTGTGCAATTCCGGCGGCGTGGTGGTCAGCTATTTCGAATGGGTGCAGGACCTCCAGCAATTGTTCTGGGAGGAGGAGGAAGTGGTGCGGCGCGAATATCATATCCTCGACCGCGCCTTTGATCAGATGCTGGCGCGCTCCAAAGCCGGCAAGATTCCACATCGCACCGCGGCCATGGCGATCGGGGTCGAGAAAGTGCGCGCCGCCAAGAACACGCGCGGGCTGTTTCCGTGATCACCGGCCTCGATCACGTCGTCGTTCTCGTCAATGATATCGAGGCAGGTCAGGCGGCCTGCCAGACGCTATTCGCGCGGGCGCCGTCGTGGCAAAGCTCGACCGAAGGCGGGCAAACCGTGCTGTTCACGCTCGACAACATGTCGCTGGAGCTGATGGCGCCCGAGGGCGCTTCCGAGACCGCCGAGCGCATTCGCGGCGCGATCAAGACGCAGGGCGAGGGGCTTGCGAGCATCTGCTTTCGCGTGGCCGACATCGCGAAAATGCACCGCAGGCTCGATCGCCTGGCGCTAAAGCCGGATCCGATCGTCGAGGTCGAGAGCCGCGATGCCGCGTCCGGCGCCACGCTGCATTGGAAGCGTACCCGCGCGGCGACCGACCCGACGCGGGGCGTGCGGCTCTTCTTTCTCGAACCGGCCGAGGAGCGGGCGCGTTCGGCCGCGACCTCGGCGGCGCCGATCCTCGGGCTCGACCACGTCGTGGTGTCGACGCAAGACCCCGAACGCGCCGCGGCGCTCTATGGCGCGCGGCTGGGGCTCGACATGGCGCTCGACCGCACGCGTCCGGACTGGGGCCGGCTGATGTTCTTTCGCTGCGGCGATCTGATCGTCGAGGTCGTGTGCCGGCCGGGGAAGGACGGCGCTATCGACAAGGCACATGACAAGCTCTGGGGCCTGAGCTGGCGGGTCGCCGACATTGATGCGACCCGGGCGCGGCTGGTTTCGGCCGGCATCGACGTGTCGCAGGTGCGCATCGGCCGCAAGCCGGGCACGCGGGTGATGAGCGTCCGGGGCGGCACCTGCGGCATCCAGACCTTGCTGCTGGAGCGCCCGCCGCGACCCCAGGCTATGGGATCGGCCCCCATTCATTCTCAATCCGCCTGATGCGTGCTACATCAACACTCGCACCGTCGCCGAGCAACTGATTTGGCCAAGGCAAAGCGAATTCTGAAATGGCAGCGCGACCCCGAGGGGATGCGGATTCGCATCCTCGAGGCCGCCAAGCAGGAATTTGCCGCGCACGGCCTCGCCGGCGCGCGCGTCGACCGCATCGCGGCGAATGCCGGCGCCAACAAGCGCATGCTGTACTATCACGTGGGCAAGAAAGACGATCTATATCTGGCGGTGCTCGAAGCCGCCTACGAGCAGATCCGCGTCGAAGAGCGTGGCCTCGATCTCGAACATCTTGATCCCCCCGAGGCGATCGAACGCCTGATCGACTTCACCTGGAACTATTTTATCCGCAATCCGGAATTCCTGGCGCTGCTCAACACCGAAAACCTGGAGCGGGCTCGGCACCTGAAGCGATCGACCAAGGTCAAATCGATGCATTCGCCGTTCGTCGAGATGATCCGCACCGTGGTGCGGCGCGGCGTCGAAAGCGGCGACTTCCAGGTCGCGGTTGATCCGGTGCAGTTGTACATCTCGATCGCGGCCTTGAGCTTTTTCTATCTGTCGAACAGCGCCACGCTGAGCGTGATTTTCGGCCGCGATCTGCTTTCGAGGGAAGCCCGCGACGAGCGCCTGGCGCACATGGTCGCGCTGGTGCTGGCGGCCTTGACCGGAAAATCATTTGCCTCTTTCGGCCGGGGCAAGCCGCCGCGGGTGCGAGCGCCGGCACATTCCAGCGCGGAATGAGATGCGATCAGATGGCGCACTGCCTTTACCTCGCCCCGCTTGCGGGGAGAGGTCGTCCGGCGAAGCGTGGCGAAGCCGCGCGGGTGAGGGGGACTCACCGCGTGCACCCCCCGGGAATTTGCGGAGACGGCCCCTCATCCCGACCTTCTCCCCGCAAGCGGGGAGAAGGAGAAGAAAGGGCGGCCAGCTTCTCCCGCTCAATTGCTGACTTCACCTTTTCAAACAGCTAGCCCGGCGCCACAGCCCCGCGATCTCGCCGCGCATGCGCGCGAGGTTTGGCCTGCACGTCCCGCCTTCTGAAGATCAGAGGGCGCAGGGAATGCCGGGCGCTCGATGCGCCCGCAGCCTCGCACGCAAGAAAAAAGCGCACGAGCATAGTCACCACGGTCACATCGGTTCACCCGACATTCCCCGCGCAATGGTTTACGGCTTATAACGCGCTCTCCCCAGTGACCGGGCTTTTTTGCCACTGTCGCCTGCAGGTCAAGACCCGCAAGCTTGACGCCAGCGTCGGGGCGTCAGGACCACACGATTTCGCCGTCCGCGGGTCCGCGCTCTCGTCTTCAGCGCTACCCGCGTCCACCGCATCCCGTCCCGCGTCCGTGACGATCGCGAGCCGCCCCTCATGTCGAGACGGGACGGAATCGCATTACCCCTGATTCTACCTGGCCGTCAAGAAAAATTCGGAAAATCAGAAATCGATTCGAGCCCAGATTAAACATAACGCCGAGGGCGTATTGCGCTCCGGCGTGGCCTTGCTCGGCGCCGAGGCGAAACCATTTCGCGGCTTCAGCGTAGTCCTTCGCTACTCCCTCGCCGTTATAGTACCTGCGGCCGAGGCTGTATTGAGCGTCGGCGTCTCCCTGGACGGCGGCCAGGCGGAACCACTTGATGGCCTCGGCGTAATCCTGCGACACGCCTTGGCCGTTGCCGAACATAAGGCCCAAATTGTACTGTGCCGGGGCGTACCCTTGCTCGGCTGCAAGGCGAAACAATTTGATAGCCTCACCGTAGTCCTGCGCCACGCCCGAGCCGCTTGAGTACATGACGGCGAGATTGTACTGCGCGTTGGCATAACCTTGTTTGGCAGCAAGACCATATAACTTCGCGGCCTCACCAAGGTTCTGCGGCACGCCCGAGCCGCTGAAATACAAGACGCCAAGATTGTACTGTGCCGTGGCATCGCCTTGGTCGGCCGCCGGGCGAAACCATTTTGCAGCTTCTGCAAAGTCCTTGGGCACGCCTTGTCCTGTAAAGTACATGATTGCGAGATTGTACTGCGCCTCGGCGTTTCCTTGGTCGGCTAACGGGCGAATAAGCCGTAAGGCCGTGGCATCGTCGCCTTTGTCATGCGCGGCAAGAGCATCCTCTAACGGTCCGGCAACAGCGGCACCTGAAACAGCCGCCAACATAAGTGGCGCTGTTAGCACCGCACGAAGTAGCTTCGCGTAATCGCTCTGCATTGCCGGGCTCCAAAGGCCGATTGCGGCGATCTATCATGACCGCTGGTAAACTCCTTACCACGCCTTTTTCTTGCCCGCCGTCTTTCGGCGTGGAGCAGCCTTCGCCGCAGCTTTCTTCCGTGTCATATGCGATTTCAGCGCGGCGCCGATGCGGGATTGGTAGCCCGGACCGCTCTGCTGAAACCAGCGAAGCACTGCTGCATCCAGCCGCAAGGTGATCAGTTGCTTGGGATCGTCGGATTTTGGCCGCCCGCGACGGATCAGCTTTCTGCCTTGATAGAGATCGGCGCGCTCAGCCATCTCGTCAGTGAGCTCCGGAATCTCCTCATATTCGTCCGGCTGAATAACGTGGCGATCAACTTTCTTCAAGTCGCTTCCCAAAGCGCGCTTTTTCCCGGTCATTGGCTTTCCTCACCGAAAATACGTGCCGCCCATTGTCGCGCGGCGTCCAAACCACGATCACCATTCGCCCGCGCAGTAATCCCACGGTGATAATCCTGACCTCACCATAGTCGCGGCGTTCGTCCGGAATATTCAGGGCCTTGCCTGCGAATACCTCGGCCGCGTCGGCGAAATCGAGACCGCGGTCCCTTAGCGTGCTCGCCCGCTTCGCCGGATCGAACTGATCTTCATTGAATTATTGTAACTACAAATAAGACGGCATCAAGGTCGGTTTCGAAAATAAACCCAGGTTGGGCAGAGTCGCTTGCCGGAGCCATACGCTGCGGCCGTCCGTGCTTTCGCAGGGTGACGAGGGGATTAGCGAGAGAATCCGGCTGGACGGTATTTACCCAACGGGTTAATTTCTCGCCCAAAGCTGCAGGAACGAGGGAGAGAGACGCCAATGACGACGCAACGCCTCGGCGTGATCATGAACGGCGTCACCGGCCGCATGGGACTGAACCAGCACCTAATCCGCTCGATCATCGCGATCCGGGATCAGGGTGGCGTCAGGCTATCCAACGGCGATCGCGTGATGCCGGACCCGATTCTGGTCGGCCGCGATGCCCGCAGGGTCGAGCAACTCGGCAGGCAGTTCAATGTGCCGCGCTGGACCAGCGATCTCGACACAGCGCTCGCCGACAACAACGATACCGTGTTCTTCGATGCCGCCACCACGCAGGCGCGCCCGTCGCTGCTGACCAAGGCGATCAATGCCGGCAAGCACGTCTATTGCGAGAAGCCGATCGCGACCAATCTCGAAGAGGCGGTGGCGGTCGTCAAACTCGCCAATGCCAGGGGCATCAAGCACGGCACCGTGCAGGACAAGCTGTTCCTGCCGGGATTGAAGAAACTCGCATTCCTGCGCGATTCCGGCTTCTTCGGCCGGATGCTCTCGGTGCGCGGCGAATTCGGCTATTGGGTGTTCGAAGGCGACTGGCAGGAGGCGCAGCGGCCGTCGTGGAATTACCGCAGCGAGGACGGCGGCGGCATCATCCTCGACATGGTCTGCCACTGGCGCTACGTGCTCGACAATCTCTTTGGCGAGGTCGAAAGCGTGAGCTGCCTCGGCACCACCGATATTCCGGAGCGCGTCGACGAGCAGGGCCGGAAGTACAAGGCGACCGCCGATGATTCCGCCTACGCGACCTTCCGCCTCAAGGGCGGCGTGATCGCGCATATCAACATGAGTTGGGTGACGCGGGTCCATCGCGACGATCTCGTCACCTTTCAGGTCGATGGCACCCATGGCTCGGCGGTGGCGGGGCTTTCCGATTGCGTGATCCAGGCCCGCCAGGCGACGCCGCGGCCGGTGTGGAATCCGGACGAGAAGCGGCTGCACGATTTCTACGCCGACTGGCAGAAGCTGCCGGAGAACGTAAGCTACGATAACGGCTTCAAGGAGCAGTGGGAGATGTTCATCCGCCACGTCTGCGAGGATGCTCCCTACAAGTATACACTGCTGGAAGGGGCCAAGGGTGTGCAACTGGCGGAATGCGCGCTGCAGAGCTCGCGGGAGCGTCGCTGGATCGATGTCGCTCCAATCAAGGTGTGAGGTCGGCGCCATGAACAAGCCTGTGTTGCCAGTCTCCCCGCCATCGTTGAAATTGCCGAAGGCCGATCGTTCGCTCGAGACCTATCGGCTGGCGGCGTCGCGCACGTTTCCGTCAAAGCTTCAGGGCACGCTGAACCGCGTGGCGTTTTCCGCTGCGCACGTGGTTTCCGATCCGCTCGCCGAC
>VAZG01000120.1 GCA_005885285.1 Alphaproteobacteria bacterium
TACGTTGGGAGCAGCTCGTTCCTCCGAACCCAAGTTTGGTTAAAGAAACCTCAGCAACCGCCGGAAGCAAACTCATGGCGGTCGCGGATCGCCAACGGCTTCACTCTTCATTCATCTCGGATTCGAAGACTAAAGCCGCTGGTCACCTGACTCCTTTAGGTTGCTAGGTTGCAGTCTCGACGACCGAAAACAGGCAAGCTTCAAAGGCCGAGCCAATTAGAACTGAATTAAGGGAAGCACTTTAGACTTTTCGCCTTATTGGAAACGAATTTGCTGGTGCCGGGACTGCCACTTTTACGTGGGGACCAAATGACTGCATCAAAATCATTTCTTCAAGAATTGGACGAAGCCGTTCTGAAGGGGTCGGCCGAAAGCCGTGAAAAGGCTCTAACTTACGCCACCGATATGCTGATGGTCGGAGGATATACCGAAAGCGAGATTTGGACTTTCGGTGAAGTCATCGGACGGCTCGCTGACGCGATCGAGGTCGCCGTACGCGCGCAGCTTGCGAAGCGCTTGGCATGTACGGCCCATGCGCCGATGAATATCGTCCAAAAACTTGCTTTTGACGACAGCATCGACGTTGCCGGCCCGATCCTCCAACACAATGAGCGGCTCGATGCCAAGACTTTGGTGAAGAACATCAGGACCAAAGGCCAATCGCATCTCCTGGCGATCTCTAAGCGAAAGTCCCTTCCTTCGGTAGTGACGGACGAGTTGGTGACGCGCGGCAATCAAGAGGTCGTGACCTCGGTTGCGTCCAACAGCGGGGCTTGTTTTTCGAATTTTGGCTTTCTGCACATGATCAAGCGTTCTACGGGAGATTCAATCCTCACCGAGAGTCTCGGCCTTCGAAAGGATATCCCAAGGCTAATGTTCCAGCAGCTCATAGCGAAGGCATCGGCTGACGTCAGGCGAAAGCTTGAGCAAGAGCGTCCAGACCTGGTCGGGGAGATCCACTCATCTGTGACCGAGGTGGCGGGAGCACTGCAGTCAAAATTCGGACCGGCAACCGAGAAATATTTTGCAGCAAAGAGGGTCGTCACGGCTCGACACCAGCGCGGCGAGCTGAACGAGAACGCGGTCCTCGAATACGCACGAGCTTATAAGGTCGAAGAGGCGACCGTCGGACTGTCATTGATGTTTTCATTGCCCATCAGCGCGGTTGAACATGCATTGGCGGACGCAGAAATGACACTGATTCTGGCCAAGGCTCAAAACTTCGAATGGGAAACCGCGATGGCCCTGCTGTTTCTCGGTGCCAAGGACCATCGCATTAAGGAGAACGACCTCGACAGCAGAAAGGAAGAGTTTGCCCGTCTCAACAACAAGACGTCTCGAGAAGTGTTGAGCTTCTACAAATCACGCAAGCATGCGGCATCAGCGCAGTTGGACCAGCGGCGGTTACCGCAGCTTCACTCAATATGAGCGTGCGAGGCTCACGTGGTGGTCGAGTTGTCAGGGCCGTGGACGCCCATCCCTGAGGACGAGCGAGATCACGAAGGGTAGCCGTCGCGCAGCCACGCATGACCGAAGGATAAGCGTCCGGTGTAGCTTGAGCGAAGCGAAAGCGAAGATGGACTGTCGCTGCAGCGGAATCACCGTACCAGAAACATCTTGCATCGTTGCTCATTGTCGCAGTCCAGTGCCCGCAAAATAATGTTCCAAGTTAAACCTGACTATGATCTCTTCCTCTCCATCGTCGAATCGACGCTCTTGTCGCGGCTGAACAGCAATTTTGCGTTTCAACCATCGAACGGCCCGTCAACGGTCGACCCTAAGCCCGCTCTCCCGCCAAATCGAACATCGCGACATTCAACGCGCATGTCAGCAGCGCGGTCAGAGTCAGAAGAACTCAGAATATGTTTTTCGGGTCGCCCCGGCGTGTCTCAACGGAGCCTAGAAGCGCCGGTCACCAGCGCGTATTGCCCGACGAGACGAGACGGAATCTGAGTTGAACGACCCGATTGCTGTATAATCTCCGCCCGCGCGTCAAGCGAGAAGCATCATGTATCTCGGCATCGATCTCGGCACCTCGGCGGTCAAGACCATTCTGGTTGATCGGGAGCAGCGCGTGGTCGCCAGCCGAAGCAGATCGCTTAGCGTCAGCTCTTCCCATCCCGGCTATTCGGAGCAAGACCCGGCGCAGTGGATCGATGCGACGTTTGCAACCCTGGACGCCTTGAAGGCCGATCATCCTCGCGAACTGGCGGCGGTTGACGGCATCGGTCTATCGGGCCAGATGCACGGCGCCACGCTGCTCGATGCGAATTTCAAGCCGTTGCGGCCCTGCATTCTGTGGAATGACGGGCGGTCCACCGCGGAATGCCGTGCGCTGGAACGGCGCTGGCCCGCGTTGCGTGCGACGACCGGCAACAAGGCCATGCCCGGCTTCACCGCCCCGAAACTGCTTTGGATCGCGACGCACGAGCCGGAGAACTTTGCAGCAACCAGGCTCGTTCTGCTCCCGAAGGCCTATCTGCGCCTGATTGTGACCGGCGAGGCGATCGAGGATGTCTCGGACGCATCCGGATCGCTGTGGCTCGATGTCGCGCGCCGGGACTGGTCGGACGAAGGGCTGTCCGCAACCGGCTTGTCGCGCCGCCAGATGCCGCGTCTCGTCGAGGCCTGCGCCCCTGCGGCACAGCTGCGGAGCGAGCTGGCGCTGCGCTGGGGAATGACTAAACGGCCGATGATTGCCGGAGGCGCCGGCGACAATCCGGCAGGCGCCATCGGTATCGGCGCGATACGGCCCGGAATCGGGTTTATTTCGCTCGGAACCTCCGGGGCATTGCTGACGCCGACCGATGTCATTGCCGCCAACCCGGAGCGCGCCGTGCACACGTTCTGTCACGCCATCCCCGCCATGTGGATGCAGGCCGGTGCGATCCTCTCCGCGGCATCGTGCCTCGCCTGGATCGCGCGGCTGCTTGCAGCCTCCGAGGCTGATCTGCTGGAGCCGCTCGGTCTGCATCCGAAGGCGCCTTCACCTGTGAGCTTCCTGCCGTACCTGTCCGGCGAACGGACGCCGCACGATGATCCCGAGGCGCACGGCATGCTCGACGGGCTGAGTCACAGCACCGATCGCGGCGCAATCGTGCAGGCCGTGCTCGAGGGCGTGGCCTTCGGGATCGCGGACTGTCGGGACGCGCTCGCGGAAACCGGCATTGTGATCTCGGAAGCCGATGCGATCGGCGGCGGCTCACGTTCGCGGTTCTGGTTGTCGGTGCTGGCAAATGTTCTAAATATTCCGGTCCATCGATTTGCCGAAGGCGAAACCGGAGCGGCGTTTGGTGCGGCGAGGCTGGGGCGCCTGGCCGTCACCGGGGAGGCGATCGAGGCCGTCTGCACAGTCCCTCGACGCATCGAGACGTTCGAACCCGATCGCACGCTCGCGGATGCTTACGCCGGGCGGCTTCCGAAATGGCGTGGGCTATACCGGCCGCACCGCTGACGCCCGCACACTCGCCGATTTGGATTTCTTCGGTATTGCCGTAGGCCGTCGCGTTTTGTTTAATGAGCGGACCGCGCTGCCAGCACAACGAGCGGCGGGGGTTAAGAAACACATTGCGCCGGGAGGCACGATGAGCGGTCCGATCCTGGAGATGCGCGGCGTCTCCAAATCCTTCTTCGGCATCGCGGCGCTACGCAATGTCGACCTGACCGTCTACGCGGGCGAAATCCACGCTCTGATGGGCGAAAACGGCGCCGGCAAATCGACGCTGATGAAGATTCTGTCGGGTGCCTATACGCCCGATCCCGGCGGCGAGATCCGGATCGAAGGCAGGCCGGTGCGTATCGATGGTCCCCTCGGTGGCCGCGCAGCCGGCATCTCGATCATTTACCAGGAACTTTCCCTGGCGCCCAATCTGAGCGTGGCGGAGAACATCTATTTAGGCCGGGAAATCTCGCGGACCGGCTTGCTGGCCCGCGGCCTCATGCGGACAGGCGTCGGTCCAATGCTCGATCGGCTCGGCGCCGACTTCACCCCGCAGACCCTGGTGGGCCATCTGTCCATGGGACAACGCCAGCTGGTCGAGATTGCCCGGGCGTTGCACGCCAGATCGAAGATTCTAATCATGGACGAACCGACGACCGCGCTTTCGGCCGGCGAGAGCGAGAGGTTGTTCGCGCTGATCCTCCAACTGCGCGCCGAGGGTCTCGCCATCATCTATATTTCGCATCGCATGGACGAAGTCTATGCGCTCGGCGACCGGGTCACGGTGCTGCGCGACGGCAGGCTGGTGGGATCGCTCGACAAGCCGGAGATCCGCGCCGACACCATCGTTCGGATGATGGTCGGGCGCGACGTGTCTTCTTTCTACAAGAAAGACCACGACCCGCAGGCGAGACGCGGCCCGCCAGTGCTCGCGGCCGTCGACATCGCCGATGGGCGCCGCGTCAAGGGGTGCTCCCTGACGGTGCATGCGGGCGAGGTTGTCGGACTAGCTGGCCTCATCGGAGCAGGCCGCACCGAGCTGGCGCACCTCATCATCGGAGCATCGCCCATGACGTCCGGCCACCTCGAGATGGAAGGCCGAGCAGTGACCATCCGCACACCCGGCGAGGCGCTCGACGCCGGCATCGCCTATCTCACCGAAGACCGGAAGACGCTCGGCTTGTTCCTGGACATGTCCTGTCTGGACAACATCAACCTCGCCGTGCTCGGGAGGGATGCCAAGCTCGGCTACATCCTCGACCGGGACAAGGCGCGCGACACTGCCAACAGGGCGTTCGCCACGTTGGGCATCCGCGCCGCAAATGTCGGGGTCACGGCCGGCGGACTCTCTGGCGGCAACCAGCAGAAAGTGTTGCTGTCGCGGCTGCTTGCAACGACGCCGAAGGTCCTGATTCTCGACGAACCGACGCGTGGGGTGGATGTCGGAGCCAAGTCCGAGATCTATTCGATCATCGACAATTCCGCAAAATCCGGCACCGCCATCCTCGTTATCTCGTCCGATCTGCCCGAGATCATCGGCATCTGCGACCGCGTCATCGTCATGCGCGCAGGGCGAATCGCCGGCGAGATCGCGCAGGGCGCGACATCGCCGCTCAACCAGGAAGACATCATGGCATTCGCCACCGGACCGGAGCAGCTCGATGCCTCATGACGGTCCTTCGCAGGCAAAGGCCGCATCCACTGCGGCGGCTTCCGGCATCGCGGCGGCGCAAGAGACAAAGCGTCAGCGCCTGAGGCTGGTCATACGCGCGGCCGGCATGCTTCCGGTGCTGCTGCTCCTGTGCGTCGGCTTTCATTTCCTGTCCGACGGCCGCTTCTTCACGGGCCAGAACCTCGGCATCGTGCTGCAGCAGGCCGCGGTCAATACCGTGCTGGCCGCAGGCATGACCTTCGTCATCCTCACCGGCGGCATCGACCTCTCGGTCGGTTCCATTCTGGCGGCCGCCGCGATGGCTGGACTGACGGTCTCCAAGCTTCCCGACCTTGGGTCGCTCTGGCTGCCGGTCGCAGTGCTCACGGGACTGGTGTTCGGCGTCATCAACGGCGCCCTGATTGCGCTATTGCGCCTGCCTCCTTTCATCGTCACGCTCGGTTCGCTAACGGCCGTGCGCGGGCTGGCGCGCCTGTTGGGCGCCGACACCACCGTCTTCAACCCCGCCATTCCCTATGCCTTCATCGGCAACGCTTCTTTGACGCTCATTCCCGGCGTCGCTTCGATTCCATGGCTCTCGGTGATCGCACTGCTCGTCATCCTGATCTCGTGGCTGGTACTGCGTCGTACCGTGCTCGGGGTGCATATCTATGCGGTCGGCGGCAACGAGAGCGCGGCACGTTTGGCCGGCATCAAGGTCTGGGCTGTGCTGATCTTTGTCTACGGAGTGTCGGGGCTGCTGGCCGGGCTTGGCGGCGCCATGCAGGCGGCGCGCCTCTATGCCGCCAACGGGCTGCAACTCGGCCAGTCCTACGAACTCGACGCGATCACCGCCGTCATCCTGGGTGGCACCTCCTTCGTCGGCGGTATCGGCTCGGTGTGGGGAACGCTGATCGGAGCGCTGATTATCGCCGTTTTGTCGAATGGCCTCATTCTCACCGGCGTGTCCGACATATGGCAATATGTAATCAAGGGTCTGGTGATCATCGGCGCCGTGGCGCTCGACCGCTATCGGCTGCAGGGCTCGGCTCGGACCTGAATAACGGGAATTGGGCAAGGCTGTACGCCGCCCGATCCGATCCCCTTACGGCAACTGGTCCGCCGTGCGGGGAATTAGAACGGACCAGGGAGGAAGACAATGTTGAAGACGATCTTGTTTGCCGGCGCCGCCACGGCGCTCGTCCTGAGTTCCGCACCGTCCCCGGCCAAGGAGCTTAAATCAATCGGCATCTCGCTCGGCTCGCTGGGCAACCCGTTTTTCGTCGCCTTGTCGAAGGGGGCCGAGTTCGAGGCCAGAAAGACCAATCCCAATGTGAAGGTCACGACCGTCGGCTTTGAATACGACCTCGGCAAGCAGGTAACCCAGATCGACAACTTCATCGCTGCCGGAGTCGACCTGATTCTCTTGAACCCCGGCGATCCGAAGGCGATCGGGCCGGCGATCAGGAAAGCACAGGCTGCAGGTATCATCGTCGTCGCCGTCGACACCGCCGCCGAAGGCGCCGACGCCACGGTGACCACCAACAACGTCCAGGCCGGCGAGATCGCCTGCCAATACGTCGCCGACAAGCTCGGCGGCAAAGGCGACGTGATCATCGAGAACGGGCCGCAGGTCTCCGCCGTCATCGATCGGGTGGTCGGCTGCAAGAACGTGTTCGCCAAATATCCCGGCCTCAAGATCCTGTCCAACGACCAGGATGGGAAGGGATCGCGCGAGGGTGGCTTGACGGTGACGCAGGGTTATCTGACCCGCTTTTCAAAAATCGATGCCATCTTCCCTATCAACGATCCGCAGGCCATCGGCACCGACCTGGCCGCGCGTCAGCAGCAGCGCAGCGGCATCATAATCAGCTCGGTCGATGGCGCCCCCGATATCGAGGCCGCGCTCAAGGACCCGGCGTCGCCGCAGATCCAGGCCTCCGCCTCGCAGGATCCATTCTTCATGGCGCGCCGCGCCGTGCAGGTCGGCGTCGGCATTCTCGATGGACAGAAGCCTGCTTCCACCGTCGAGCTTTTGCCGTCGAAGCTCGTCACCCGGGACAATATCGCCGAGTACAAGGGGTGGACGTCGGACCGCTCGCAATAGCCGCGCCAGCGGGACGCCGCCTCTCGCGAGCGGCGTCCCAACGGACGACGTCGATCGCACGGTCCATCTCCATGCCGATGGCCGCCGCACCAGTTTCGCACCAGATACGAACGCATCAAAGCGTAACGACCGCGATCGACGCCGGACGAAAACTCGGCAAAATCAACGAAAGCAACCTTTATCCTCCCGCTCATAACGGTCTGGTTGCAGGTTCGAGTCTTGCCGGGCCCACCAATGAATCAATGGCTTAGACAGTGTTACTCCATTGCCCGCTGAGCCATCGCACCAGAAACGCCATGCTTTGTTACTCATTGCTGTAGTTCAGTGCCCAGCAACGAGGTCCCGACGACATGTGGCGGGCCGTTCAGCGGGTTACACCGCAGGTAAACCCATGCACCGTGCGATCAGATGCTTTTGAATTTCCACAGTACCCCCGGCGTAGAGAGCCAGCGGCGCCTCACGGTAGTAACGCTCCATATCCTCAGGCTCGAAATAGGCTCGTCCCCCCAACACCCGCATGCCGCAAGCCACGACATGCTGCAGTTGCTCGGCACAATAATACTTCGCCATGCAGACCTGTTCCGTCGCATCCGCCCCGCTCTCCAGCAAGTCAGAGGCATGAGCAACCATCAGGCTCATAGAGCGCACCAGGGTACGCATTTCCACGAGCTTGTGTTGGATGCTTTGAAAGGCGGCGATTGGCTTGCCAAATTGATGCCGTGCCTTGGCAAATTCTATCGCTCGATCTGTCGCAGCTCGTGCAAGACCAACATTGGATGCCGCGACGACGAAACGCTCCAAGGTGCCAAGAACGCGCAATCCAGACCCGGCACCATCCATTCCTTCTAATCCGCCTAGCACCATGTCCTCTGGGAGATAGACATCCTGTATCACGACCCGACACGAGGCATGCAGGTTCGCGGACATCTTCTGCAGTCGTTCTATGGTCAATCCCTCTGCGTTTCGTTTGACCATAAAAACGCTGACCTGCCGCCCTTTAATTTCGATGGCCTCGTTACGAGCGACGACGAAGATGTAGTCAGCCGATGCGGCACCAGTTGTGAAGATTTTTTCGCCGTTGAGCCTGAACCCCCCCGGAACTCTTATCGCAGCAGTCTTTATGGCAGCAGCATCTGAGCCTGCTTCGGGCTCGGTATGAGCGAATGCGACCTGACATTTGCCGGCCTTGATATCGGGCAAGAACCGCGCCTTCTGTGCCGCATTTCCAAGCAAAGCCAAGCAAGTACCGCCGAATACGGCATTGACAGCATAGATCGAGGCGACGGTGCCAGAATAACTGGCCAAAGTCTCTGTAATCGCCGCTAGGCGGCCGAAATCGCCGCCACTATTGCGACCGGAGTCGAGAAAACCGATCTCCATCAATCCGTGCGCGGCAATCTCCTTCATGACACAATCAATCGCATCGCGTTCGGAACTGGGGCGCTCCAACACTTTACCCTCGGCCAGTCGGTGGTTAACCGCTGCCGCATTTGCGCCGGCCAGCGTCGATGCGGCCGGCCCTTGATCTGCCTGCATCTTGCTATTTCCTTTGCTAGAGCGACGTCATAGTGCGAGTGGCAATGCCACGCATCATCGAAATCAACCTGACTCACACGCAGCTCATCGACGCCAGAACAACTTCATAGAGCCATCACGGTGTTCATCGGGCCCAGGATACTGAACACCTACCTGCGCTGCGATGCTTCAACTGAGGTCAGCAAGAAGATCCTTCCTGCGGAACGACAAAAGCGCGAAATGGAGGACAGCCCAAGCCAAAAAGAGCCAATAACAGATCGAGTACCTGATCCAGCGGCCAAAGATGAATTCGTAGTTTGACTTGTGCGTCCAGATTTTTTTGATGCGGCCATCGCGGATCAGGTAGCAAGCTTCACCGTCGGACGTCGCGCTTTCAGGTGTCCGCCGCGCTCGGATCGTTCCCGTCCACCGGGCCGACAGGTAAACAAGCGACGGGTCGCGGGCATCGCAACGTGCCCGACACTGCGTCATGCGCAAATCGGCTACGCGCCCGCAGTTGCGGATCAGATGAACCCACTTGTACCAAACGTCGATGCCGCAATAGCCCGTCGAATCCATGCGGATCTCGACCATGGGATCGAGAATCTCGCTCGCTGCCAGCCGTGGCGCCTCGCCGTTGACGACCCGAACAAGCGCGAGAACCAAATCGATGGGCGAGCTGCTCTCGATCATGCGGGGCGCTCCGCCGGCCTTCTGCCACTGGTGGTGGCCACGACACCTTGCTGCGCGTATTCCTTGCGCCACATAATGTGCTCGTTGATGAACAGTCGGATCCGGCTGATCAATCCGACAAAAGGTAGGATCGGCGCTAGCACCAGTAAGATATAGATCTCGCTGGCCTGATTGAAGCGATAACGCGCGAAGGTAGCAAAAATGCGCTCATGATGAGATTCGTCGTTCAGCCAGAATTGACAGCCATTCCACGGCGACGAAACCGTCCACCACCATTTGCGCGGGGCGGTGAACAAAAGCTTCCAAAAGCGCGGACGGCAGCCAATCAGCCGGGCAATCTGATCATTGTAATGGGGCATATCAACCAGTCCGTGCAGCCGCCGAGACGTGAAGCGGAAACGGTGATTCCAGAACGCCGTGTCTGCGCGGATGATGCGCTCGCGATCTGCGAGCGGAGGCAGGACGTGCCGTCCGGCAAATACCATCGCGGCGTAACGTGACTGCAGCTCCGCGATCCCCGGAATGGAGCCGATGACCGGGCGAACAAATCCCACGAAGGCGACAGAGGGATCCGCCCCAAATAAATATTTGTAACACTGTTGCGGATCGGTAGTTGTCCCGGGCTCGAAGAACGGGACGACCAACTTATATCCCGAGCACGTGATTATGATGTCGGCCTGCACTTTACTGCCGTCGGTGAAATAAACCTGATTACCTTCGCAGCGCTCGATTTGACGCTTGGCAACAATCTTCCCGCTCTTCACCTGAGGCATCACCTCATAGCTCTTGTTGAAGAAAGACTGGTGATAGGGCGCGTGGGTTCTCCAGGCCTCCTGGCCGTGGCCGTTGAAGCCAAGGGAAAACTGCAGATACTGGTTGATGAATGGCGAGAAACCGCGCGTGGGCGACAGCAACAGCCGAACCCGTGACGATGCCTGATCACCAACCTTGGGCCGCTTGCTGGGAAACGGCCACCATCGGTCGACCATCTTCGGGACGAACCACTGGCCGTTCGGAATGCACCAGTAGACGCGGGCGGCCGTCTTGCTAATCTGAAGCGCGATATCGCTCGAACTCTCGCCGCCACCCCAGATTACCACTGTCTTGCCGGCAAGATCCGGAGGCGCCTCCTTGACGGCGGCGCTATGCAGAATTGGCCCGCCAAATCGGTTGAAGGGAGCGTCGCCCGACACGTCGTTAGGATGCTGATGCACGCCGGACGACACAATCAAGTTTCTGGCACGAAATTCCGAGCCATTGGTGCACGTGACATGCCACACGTCGCCAACCTTGCGCGCGCTATCGACTCGATGATCGACGCGTATGCAACGTTCGAGATCGAAGCGCTCGCAGTAAGCATTGAGATAGGCGAGGATTTGGACATGGGATGGAAATTCAGGATAGGTCTCCGGCATCGGAAAATCCGACATCTCGGTGATGCAACGCGACGAGGTCGTCTCCGTCGTCGTCATCACGCCGCCGTAGCGACAGTCCCGAGTGAACGACCACACACCCCCGATTGAATCACGGCCCTCCAGCACCAGCGTCTTCAGGCCCTCGCCCAAACAGTACTTGGACGCCATCAGACCTGACCAGCCCGCGCCGACGACAATTATGTCGAAGAAAGGAAAGCCTTCATTATTCTTGTCCATACACATTTCCTCACGCAATAATGTGGGGCGAAACGGTAAGACTACTGCGGTTAAGCGTCGGGCTCCTTCAAAAATCGTCTTCCAACCTAAGTGGCGCTGATTATACGCACGGCTCTCGCCCGAAGCAATTGCTGATTCCGGACGTGCGCCTGATTGACCAGGCGACGGCGGCTTGAACTCGCGGCGTGGCTAGCTTGGGAGCGATCTCGTGTTTTGGATGATGTTGCGACCAATTGTCGCCATCAATCCACGCCATCGAGCCAGCGCCGCGTCAGAGAGAGAGAGAGAGAGAGAGAGAGAGAGAGACCACACGTCAATATATCCTTTTAGGATGCACGTCAGGGACGTTGGCAGCCGCTTCAGTGAGGCAGAGGCGGCACGGCGACAATGCCGTCTACCCGGCATTGAGGCGTAACTTCCATGTGGGGGCATGCATATGTTTGAGCAGAATGCCTTGGCTGCCACCGTCTGTGCCGATCGCGCAACCATTGCTTCACCACACGCAAAGCGGGCGAGCTAGGAGCGGCCTAACACGGTGGAGCGCTCTCGCGGCTCGGCCTGAAGCACATTGCCTTACTCGCCGGAGGTTCGGCTCGGAACAAGCTTTTGCTTGCTATCTTGCGCCGATAAAGCAGCACGCACCGTCACCGGCGAGAACAACGTCGCCAAGTTTCGCCAAGCGCCCCCGAGCTCTCCGAAAGCGCGACCATGCCGGGTTTCAGAAGAACGTACTTGTCCGACGGCAGTGGTACAAAGCATGCTCCTGTCGTAATGTGCCTCGGGTTTCGCCGTGGGTGCGTCAATGGATTGCCCGTTCTGCAAGGCGGAGATGTCCGAAGGCAGTAAGTTCTGCGCCAATTGTGGTGCCCACCTATCACGCGTATGCGCTACATGTGGGCATCCTAACCAAGCGAATTCAAATTTTTGTTCTGACTGTGGTGCATCGCTAAACCAAAACAAACCTGCGTCCTCGGCAACAGTTCGACAACGACCTTCATCTTCGCCAGGCCCCGCTGAGCATCGGCAGCTTAGCGTGATGTTTTGTGACCTTGTGGACTCAGTAGGTCTCGGCGAGCGTCTTGATCCCGAGAGCCTTCGCGACATCCTCAGAGACTACCAACATCGAGCAACAAAAATCGTCGAGGTAGCCGGCGGTCTGGTCGCTCGATACCATGGCGACGGCATCCTCGCATATTTCGGATATCCGGCGGTCAGCGAAGATGATGCGGAACGTGCAATTAGGGCGGGACTGGAGCTCATTAAAGACATCGAAAGCCTCCCTCCTTCGCCCGAAAAGCTTTTCATCCGTGTGGGGATTGCGACGGGCATGGTGGTTGTTGGCGAACTCGTTGCTTCCGCGGCGGCGGACCAGCCTTCAATCGTCGGTGGAACACCGAATTTAGCAGCTCGGCTGCAATCGATCGCCGAGCCAAATACAATCATCATCGCACCCAGCACAAGGCTGCTCGCGGGCGGTTTGTTCGAGAGCCGTTTCGAGTCTCTGCGTTCGGCGCAAGTGCCGCTCATTGGCCGTGAAGAGGAGGTTGAGCTGTTGATGCGCCGTTGGGCGCGCGCCAAACATGGCGAAGGACAGGTCGTGGTGGTCACAGGCGAGGCCGGCATCGGCAAGTCACGTTTGACGCTTGCGCTTCAGGAGGGGCTGGCCGCAGAGGCTCATACTCGACTGATCTACCACGGCTCGCCCTATCACCAAGACAGCGCACTCCATCCCGTGATTAGCCAACTGTCTCGCGCCGCCGATCTGCGGCGTGGCGATAGCCCGGATCAGAAACTTGCAAAGCTCGAAACCCTGCTTGCGCCCACAGCAGAGAATCTAAAGGAAGCCCTCTTGCTGCTTGCTCCATTGCTGTCTATCCCGCTCGGCTTGCAGTACGTTCCGCTGGACCTCACGCCACAACGCCGCAAAGACGGTACGTTCAACGCCCTACTGGGTCAGCTCGAGGTCCTTGCTACCCGGCAGCCAGTGCTCATGATTTTGGAGGACGCCCATTGGTATGACCCGACCTCGCTCGAGCTCTTCTCACTCGCGGTCGACCGCATTACCGGCCTACCCATCTTGCTCGTTATCACTGCGCGTCCGGAATTTGCTCCCCCTTGGCCGAGCCATACGCATGTCTCAACAGTGACGCTCAACCGCCTCGGGAAGCGCGAAGCCGAAGCGCTCGCCCTTAGTGTTGCCGACGGGAAGGAGATGCCGAAGGAGGTAGTGAACCATCTCCTTTCGCACACCGATGGCGTGCCTTTGTTCGTGGAAGAGCTGACTAAGACGGTGCTCGAAAGCGGGCTGCTCAATGATATAGGCGACCGATATGTGCTTCGGGGCCCACTACCGTCGCTTGCCATTCCCTCAACCCTGCACGCCTCCTTGCTGGCACGACTCGATCGGCTCGCCGCAGTAAAAGACACGGCGCAGACGGCTGCGGCCGTCGGCCGGGAGTTCTCCTATTCGGTGATCGCTGCTGTAACCGGCCTCCCAGAACAGGATTTGCGAGCCGTTCTCAATCAGCTCGTCGCTGCTGAGCTCATCTTTCAACGGGGCGAGCCACCGGACGCGAAGTATCTGTTCAAGCACGCACTGGTGCAAGACGCGGTCTATGCAAGCCTAATGCGAAGCCGTCGCTGTCAAATCCACGCTGAAATTGCTCGAGTGCTTGAAGAGCAGTTTCCCGATGTGGTGGCGAGCGAGCCGGAGACGCTTGCGCATCATTTAACCGCAGCAGGCCTCAGCGAGCGAAGCGTGCTCTACTGGAAGCTGGCAGGACAGCACGCCAGCGACCGTTCGGCCTTTGTGGAAGCCACAAGGCATTTCAACACTGGAATCGAATTGCTCAAGAACCTCCCGGACACGCCTGCGCGCACTCAGCACGAATTGGCGCTGCACATCGGCTTGGGCGCTGCATTGATAGCGACCAAGGGTCATTCCTCGATCGAGGTAGAGCACGCCTACCTGCAGGCACATGCGTTGTGTCGACAGATGCATGAAACGCCGGAATTTGCTCCGGTCCTGCTTGGTCTTTGGCGTTGCTACATAGCCCGCTCGCAATTGCATAGGGCACGGGAGCTCGGAGAAGCGCTGCTTCACCTATCGCAGCTCAACGACGACCCTGCGCTGGTCGTTGTCGCACACTATGCGCTTGGCAACTCCTCGCTTCTGTTGGCGAAATTACCTGAGGCTCGGCGGCACTTCGAGGCCGGCATCTTACACTACGCGCCGGAGCAGCGCCGTGGTCCAGTGTTCGGAAGTGCGCAAGACCCGGGTGTCGCCTGCCGAAGCTACTCAGCGCTATGTCTTTGGCTCATGGGATTCCCTGATCAAGCTCACACACGAGGGAAAGACGCGCTGACGTTAGCACAGGAGCTGAAGCATCCTTTTAGTGTCGCGTTTGCGCAGTGTTGTTTCGCGTTCGTCTCTCAATTTCGTCGGGACGTGCGAAATGTAGGCGACCAGGCAGAGGCCGCGGTGACGCTAGCGAACGAGCATGGGTTTACGGCTTGGGCCGCCCTAGCAACCAGTTTCCGTGGCTGGGCGATCGCGATGGAAGGTAGGAGTGAGAAGGGGCTGGCGGAGCTGCAGCAGGGGATCGCCGATATGCGGGCTTTTGGGGCCGGAATCTGGCTTCCGTTCCGCTGCACCATGCTGGCCGAAGTTTTTGATCTCCTTGGTGACACAGAGGCAAGTCTTCAAAGTCTCGCCGAGGCACAAATTCTGATGGACCAGACCGAGGAACGATGGTGGGAAGCTGAAATCTACCGGCTACAGGGCACTTTGCTAATTCGGCATTCGATAGCCCCGCTGGTAGAAGGCGAAACTTGGCTTCGACGTGCCTTGGACGTTGCACGCCGACAAGCGGCTAGATCGCTCGAGTTGCGTGCTGCAACCAGCCTTGCCCGACTGTGGCACGACCAGGGCAAACATGCTGAAGCGCGCGATCTGCTTGAGCCTGTCTTTAATTGGTTCACAGAAGGTTTCGACACGCCTGACCTCAAGGAGGCCAAGGCCATACTTGAGGAGTTGAACGGGAAAACCATGTGACGCGCTTTCCTGCGTACGCCGCGCCCGCTACTCCCGTGATGAAAGGGCTCGCGCGCGAAGCGTGTGAAGGCTGCCCTGCCGAAGGCGCCCCTAGCGGTCGATGCGCACCAGCACGTCATTGAGGATGAACGGCGCCGCGGCCGCCGCGTCGCAGCCGCCGCTTCGCGCGAAGATACACGTATCGGCTCCTCCGACACCGGCGCAATCGCGTTGCGAAAAGCCTGCCGGTAGATTCGATGCCTGGTCCGCTCGCGAGAGGATGCGGTTGAATGCCGGCGCCGCCTTCCGTGCCGCGGCCGCGAGGTCGCCGCCGGCGGCTGGATCGGCAGGGTCGAACGCGTAGAGCGCCGACCCGCCGACCAAGCGATTCCGCCCCGGCAGCAGATGGAAAGGCGTGTCGTAAAGCGCAAGACCGCAAAGCGCGGGATCGCTGTGTAATTCCGCCGCGAGATACGCCGCACCCGTGCCGCGCATCCAGTTGTCCGGCATCGTGCCGGTCGCCGCGAGCGTCCCCGAGAGCAGCGTCCACCCCAAAGCGACGACCGGCAGCGCCCACCGCCAGCCGCGTTTCGCACGCAGCCACTGGACCCAATCCGCCGAGCCCAGCGCCGCTATGATAATCAACAGGACCACTGAAAGGAATATGAAGCGGTACTCCTTGTGTCCGATCAGGCTGTGAAAGACGATGTTCGTGACGGCCATCGCCAGCAGGAGCGGCGCGTGTCGCCACCCCTGCCAGATCGCGAACGACAGCGGCACGATGGCGACTGACCACATCATCCAGAAACTGTAGAGATAGGTTATTGCCGGCGTCACGCCGAACTCCGCCGCGCGATCATGCAGCAGATTCTGTTGCACGTTCGCGATCAGCCAGGCGAAAGGCATCACCCCGTGCACGGCATCGGCTACGGCGCCGAAAACCAGCGCGAAAAATCCGCCGATAGCCAGCGGAATCAGGTTGCGCCAGTGGCTCCAACATACGCCGAGCACGAGGACCGTAATTGCCGGCGCATATTGAAAGCGAAAAACAAATGCGAGCGCAAGCAAAGCACCGGCGATGGCGAGATGTCTTTGCGACAACGAGACTTGGGTCAACAACAATGCCGCCGGCAGAATGATCGCGGTTGCCAATGGTTCGCTCAGCGTATGCGGCGCAAAGGAAACGAATTCGAACCAGATTGCAGCCACGAATGCCGCAACGACTGCGTGGGTTTGCGAGATGCGGGCGCCGAAAGACCATGCGCTGGCGACAATCGATAGCGATACCAGCGCCGCCACCACGCGAGGCACGACAAAGGCGCCTCCGCCGCCCGGCGCGATCCAGTCGCCCAATCCTACCGGCCCCGCCATCAAGCTCGGCAACAACCAGCCGCGCATGCCGTAGCGCCATTCCCAAGAGACGACGCCGTCGTGGCCGAGCATGCGCCAAGCCGGCTCGAGGTACTGGAAGATCTCGTCGGGATGAAGGACGTTGGGCCAGAACGCGAGCGGAAGACGGATCGCCGCCGCCAACAACAGCAGCGCGGCCAGCGGCTGAGACCGCACGATCGATATTGTCAATTTGCTGGCCCAGCCGTGCGACGGATCGGCGCTCGTTTTCGTCATCTCCCGCCGACCATCGCCCGTTTTGGCCCAGCATTGCTCGGAGCCGCATATTCGAACGATTTATAGGGCCGAAGCCGTTAAAGACGCGTAACCGGAGCCGAGGTCGCACGTTGCGGCGATCGGCACACGGCCAGTTAGACCCGTGACCATATCGCCGCGTCCAAATCGAAACCGTTTGACGGCGAGGCGATCATCCGCTTCAGCTACAGGACAAGATTTGAGGAACAGGGAGGGGACCCATGGAGGATATCGCGGCCCGGCGCGCAGCCGAAGCGCTGCTCGCAGCGCACGAGTCCAACGTACGGTTCGAGCCCCTTGGTCCGCCGCACCGGCCGGCCACGATCTCGGACGCCTACGATATCCAGGACAGGTACGTGGCGCATCTGCGGAATAAGCAGGGCGACGTGGTGGGCTATAAGGTCGGACTTACATCGGCTCCGATGCAGGTGTTTTGCGGGATTGACCACCCGATCGCGGGCGTCGTGCTCGCAAGACGCGTGCATCAATCGGGGGCGACCATCCGGCGCTCGGATTTCGGCCGGCTGGGCCTCGAGTTCGAGATCGCTGTCCGCATTAAATCAGACGTCCCGGCCACGGGCACGGCGTGGACCGCCGAAACGATCCGGCGTCACATCGACGGCGTTTGCGCGGCAATTGAACTCGTGGACGATCGGAGCGCCGACTATGCCAACCTCGATGTTCTTTCGCTCGTTGCGGACAATTCCTGGAACGGCGGGATTGTGCTGTCGGAATTTGCGACCAGATGGCCCGATCTGGAAAGCGTCCTCGGGCGCGCGGCGAAGGATCAAGTTGCGATCGGCGAGGGCTGCGGCCGCGATATCCTCGGACATCCCTTCAATTCAGTCGGATGGCTTGCCAGCGAGCTGGCTTCACGCGGCGCGAGGTTGAAGGCAGGCCAGGTCGTGATGACTGGAAGCGTCATGAAAACCGTATTTCCGGCGGAGGACGCAATCTACGGTTTCGAGCTTTCGAAGATCGGCCGCGTTGAGGTGGTTCTAAGGAACTAACTCGCCCGCGAGTGCTTATAGCCGCAATCTCGCACGGCGATGGGCATTTGGAACTTGCCCAGCAAGGAGCCGAGAGGCGCCAATCGAAACGGCTGAGATCTTCATGTCGACTTCTTTGCTGCCTGACTCCCCAAATTTCGAAACTGAACAACCAGAAAGTGGAACGCACAGGATGCTCATGCCAACGCGCAGAAGGCTGCTTGTGACCGGATGGGCTGCTGCCGCGGGCATTGCGACCATTGGCTGGCTCTACTTCGTGGCGCGAGCGGCCTGGTCGCTCCTCGGCTGGTTGCTCTAGAGCGGATGCTGGGCCGACGCCGCCAGCTCAATCTTCAAATCCATAACGCTCAAAATACCGGTTCTCGTGAGTGTCGCCCGCGCCGCGGGAATAATGACGCATCGCCTCCAAATCGGCCTTGTTGAGAACAACACCCATTAGATTTTCATAGATTAGCGGCGCAGATCCCAAAGCGCGCTCTACGGCGTCGACGCTGGTTCGTCCCCATTCAACGACCAAGAGGTAAGAATCGACAATTTGATTTGTGGAACGCACGTCGACCACGGGGACGAGCGGCGGCAGGTCGATGAAAACGTAATCATAGACCTCGCACAGCGAGTCCATGAGCTTCTTCATACTGGGAGAGGCCAGGATCTCGTTGGTATGAGACAAGCGCGTCTTGGTGACCATGGGAACAAACGGCAGTGCTGTCGCAGCATCTTGCAACACGACGTCCTTAAACGATGCCCTTCCCGACACGATGTCGAGCAACCCCAGTTCGGCTCCCGGTGCGAGCGCACGAGACAATGACGGATTGCGCAGATCGCAATCGAGCAGGATCGCTTTCCCGCCCGCATGCGAGACGAGGCGCGCCAGGTTGGCGGCGATCGTCGACTTGCCCTCGCCGGGTTGGGTGGATGTGATCCCGATAGCTTTGTTTGGCTTGGTCAGCGAAAATAGGTCAATACCGACCTTGATGCTCCGGAACGCTTCGGCAAACCGCGAAAATGGATTGGCGATCACGCCGCACAGAATTCCCGCCTGTTTGGTCCGCCCAAAGCGGCTGTCATCTCGCTTCGCAGAATAGGCCGGTAACGGCGTTTCCGGCTCGGCCCCGACGGTTGGAACGACGGCGAGACAACTCGCATTCAACTCTTGTTCAACCTGTTCGCTGGTCCGAAACCCACGCTCCGAAATATCGATCAGAATCGCAACGCCAAATGCCAGCAGCAGCCCTCCGGCACCGGCCGAGGCCATGACCAACATCGAATTCGGCTGCGTCTTGGCGAGCGGCCTGACCGCATGGGTGATCACGCGTGCGTCCGTGAACGGAAACGACTGCTGTTGCAGTGATTCCATATAGCGTTGCACAAAAGCATCGTGCAGCGCCCGATAGGTTTGCGCGTTGCTGTCAAGG
>VAZG01000121.1 GCA_005885285.1 Alphaproteobacteria bacterium
TGTCGCCTGGCTTTGCGACACAGTCTCTGCCAGGCTCTTTTCGACGCTCTGCTCGCGCGCGATCGCGATCTCGTAATCGCTTTTGAAGGTCTCCGCGATCCGCTTCAATTCATCCATAATCGAACGACGAATCTCGAACATCTGATTGCGCAGATTGACGACAAAAAGATGATTATGGCCCAACCGAGCCGAATAGACCTGCTCCCGGTTGGCAAGGTCCAGGAACTCACTTCGCAGCTTGTTGATGACCTCGTTATGCAGTGCGTCGGCTACCGCGGGATCCGGTGCCTTCAAGATGTTGTCGATATCGGAAACGTCTCGCTTGGTGATCTCGGTGATCCGATTGAGGCGCGCGCGCGCCTCGGCTGTGTTGGCGCGAGCAATAACGAGTTGGCTATTCAGCTCCGCTAGCTGCTGTTCGCCGATAAGTCGACCGCCGGCATCGACGATATTGTTCGCCTTCTTGAAATCCAGCACAGCGTTTTCCGCGGTCGAAGCTTGCTGACGCAGTTCATGGATTCTATCCTGAAGCCAGCTGCTTGCCCGACGGGTCGCCTCATATTTCGCTTCAAGCTGGTCGACGATGTAGGCGTCTGCTGCCGCGTTCGCGATTTGGGCGGCGCGCTCCGGGTTAAGCGAGAGGAAGCCAACTTCAATGACGTAGGTTGTTCCGATTCGCCGCGCGATAAGTCCTCTCTCAAAGGCCTTATGTGCCCTCTGTTGAACTTCAAATTCCGACGGAGGACCACCGCTGGGGGCGAGATACCCGAGGATCGTTCCAAGGATGCCGGGCGTGGATCCGATAAATTCCGGGTCATTCGTCAAATTCAGCTCTTTGATGACGGCCGACGCGACGTTCTCCGACTTCAACACCTGAATTTGACTGTCGACGGCGGCCGAGTCCATCGCAAGGTCTGTGGCCGACGATTGCTGCTGCGGAAACGGTTGGGCTTTCTTGGTGTCGATCAAGAGCTCAGCCTGCGCCGAGAATCTCGGCGGCGCTACGTAGAGATAGACGACGCCGCAAAGCAGGCCCACGCTGAAAATCAGAATGAGAATGCCGAGCCGTCGGCGCGCAAGGCTGACGAACGAAGCAACGAGATCACCGGGCGACATTGCAGTCGACCGGGGGATCTTGAATTCAGCTAGCGGTTTGGCACGAGGTATTTGTAGCATCGCGGGCGATCGGTGCCTTCAGAACAAGTCGCAAGTTTTTTGGCTCAATGAAGCCGGCTCCATGCAGCTATCGGGTAGGACCTACAATCTCGAACTTCGCCATCCGCGCAAAAACCATGCCACCAAACCTCCTTTTTTACGTCATCGCCTTTTCGC
>VAZG01000358.1 GCA_005885285.1 Alphaproteobacteria bacterium
GATTGCTGATCTTGCTGATCGCGGGCTGCGGGGCCTTGCTGCTGCGTTCGCCTGTTCCAGCGGTGAGTGATGCGCAGACCGAGGAGACCGATGCGCCGTCGCCTCCCTGGATCCTGCGCACCCGATGGATCTTGCTCGCCGCGGTACCCTCGGGCCTCCTGATCGCGGTGACCGTGCATATTTCGACCGACGTCGCCGCAGCGCCGCTATTGTGGGTGCTGCCGCTGTCGCTTTATTTGTTGACCTGGGTGCTGGTGTTCCAATCGCGGCCATTGCTGCCGCATAAATGGATATTGCTGGCCCAGCCGCTGGCGATCGCCGGCGTGGTCATACTGCTTGCAGTCGGCGGCGAGCAGAACCTGCTGCTGACACTCGGCGGACATCAGCTCTGTTTCTTCGTCATCGCGATGGCCTGTCACGGCGAGCTGGCGCGCACGCGGCCGGCCGCGAAATATCTCACCGGCTTCTATGTGGCGCTGTCGTTCGGCGGCATGGTCGGCGGGCTGTTCGCAGGCCTGATCGCGCCGTATGTGTTCTCGTGGATCGCCGAATACCCGATCCTGTTGGCGCTGGCAGCGTTGTGCCGGCCGGCTCATGGCAACGAACGGCTGCCGCGCTGGAGCCGGTGGTATTGGCCGTTCCTGGCCGTACTCGCGGCGACCCTGATCGGATTTTCCTATTCCACTGGCAAGCCCTCGTGGTGGCTGGAAGACCATCGGGCCTGGGTCGCCGGCGCCGTCGGCGTGCTCGCCGCCTTGCTTGCGCTGGCGTTCAACGCCACCCGCTGGAAGATCTTTGCGACCGTCGTGGTGGCGCTGGTGCTGATCCGCCTCTATCCGGCGGACGAGGGGCGCGTCGAAACCGTGCGCAGCTTCTTCGGCGTCCACAAGATCGTGGTAACGCCGCACGGCCAGTATCACGTGCTGATGCACGGCACCACAATCCACGGCGCCGAGAGGTTCCTGAACAATGACGGCACGCCCGTAACCGGCCGACCCGAACCGATCACCTATTATCACAGGGACGGCGGCATCGGGCAGGCGATCACGGCAATCCGCGAGCGCAAGGGCGCGCCGCTTCGCGTCGCGGTGATCGGCGTCGGCTCTGGCACTCTGGCCTGTGCGTCGGAGCCGGGCGAGACCTGGAAATTCTTCGAGATCGATCAGACCATGGTCGATACCGCGCGCGATCCGAAATATTTCAGTTACATCCAGAATTGCCAGCCGGGCCTCAAGCCTGTGATCGGCGACGCGCGGCTGACCTTCGCCAAGGAACCCGACGGGGTCTATGACCTGATCATTGTCGACGCCTATTCATCGGACGCGATCCCGGTTCACCTCGCGACCGAGGAGGCGATGAAAATCTACAAGGACAAGTTGGCACCGCAGGGAGCGGTGGTGATGCACGTCTCCAACCGCCACCTCGAACTGGCCAGCGTGATCGTCGGCATTGCGGATGCGAACGATCTCAAGAGCTGGGTCTATAGCGAGGATTCCGGGCGCGACGACGAATACATTTTCGCGACCTCGGTGGTAGTCTCCGCGCGCGAGGAGACCGACGTCGGCAAGCTCGCATCCTCCGATCAGTGGGCGGAGACCGAAGCCAATGAGAACCAGCGGGTCTGGACCGACGATTATTCCAACGTGCTGGGGGCGGTCTGGCGGCGGCTGCGCGACGGCGAGCAGTAGCAATCAGTCGAACAGTCCGCGCGGCTGGTAATATTGGCGCTGCTGCTGTTGGTAGTAGCCCTGCGGCGGCGCGGGTTGCGGCGCGTAACCAGGGTTGTTGTTGTAATACTGCTGCTGTGGATTAGCCTGCGCGTCATAGAGACGCTGGCGCGGGGCGGGATAGCGCTGGTCGGTCACGCTGCCGTCGGCCGGATAGATGTAGCCGTCGTCGGTCTGCACCTGCGGCGCGGTGCGGCGGCCGGGCAGCAACTGCGGCTGCGGCGTCAGTTGGACGGGTTCGCCGACGGCACCGTATTGCTGGTCCTGCTGGTACTGCTGATCGTATGGCTGGGCCCGCGCGACAGCGGTATTGCGGCGCGGGTTGCGAGCCAACGCAATCTGAGACGAGCCGGTCAGCGTTACCGTGGTGTTGAGCACGCCTTGCTCCTGCACCAGCGCATACAACGTCGCGGCATTGGCCTTCGACAATCGCACGCAGCCGTGGGAAGCCGGGGTGCCGAGCCTGCTCTCGGAGTCGGTGCCATGGATCGCGTGGCCGATCTTGGTGAAGAAGATCGAATGCGGCATCGGCGCGTCGTCGAATTCCTTGGAGAAGTGGTCTTCCTCCATGCGGAAGGTGCGGAAGCTGCCGTTCGGCGTCTCGTACGACGGGATGCCGGTCGAGACCGGCCAGTGGTAGCGCTCGACGCCGTCGACGGCGACCGTCATGATTTGCGCATTCTTGTCGACGGTGATTGCTACATTCGCTTGAGCGGCGGTGGTGGCGAACAACATCAAACCAGCGAAAGCAGTGAGGAAGGAACGCATTTTACTTTTGGCCTCCGAGCCTGTCTGCAGCGCCGCGGTTCTCTGTCCCCGGCACCTAATATGCCCGGAATCCGGCCATTGTTCCAGTGACCAGCTCGGCAACGTTAACGCCTGCCGAGGCGCAATCAAGGCCGCGCAAGGCGCAATCCGGCGGCGAGCGCTGACTTTTTCGCGAGCGCTTGGCCGCAGTTCGTCACCGAAACGCAACCTTTTGGCCGCACCGGCGTTTCAGATTCCCGCCAGTCGACATCCACCTCTAAAGGAATGAAGATGACCAGGAATGCGAACGAGGCCGCAGCGATGCCTGCTGGTCTGACGATGTGGCTGGTTTTTGCCGCTGCTGCCATCGCTTTGGGGCTGTTGGCGGTCCCGCGCGCCGGCCATGCCCAGGGCATCGTGCGCGGCGCGCAGGAGGGTACTTACGAGGGCAATCGGATCGCCGGTCCGGTCGGTGGCGTGGTCGGCGGCGCCGTCGGTGCCGGCGTCGGCGGCGCGGTAGGCGCCATTCATGGCGTGCTGGGAATTCCCTATGGACACCATTATCGCTGCCGCGGCTTCTACGACCGCTACGACCATTTCCACTGCTATCGATGAATGTCATTCCGGGGCGTTGCGAAGCGACGAACCCGGAAATCTCGAGATTCCGGGATTCGCGCTAGGGCGCGCTCTCAGCGACAAGCGCCTGCTTGCGCGGGGAATGACGCGCTTTCGCGCGTCAATTCTTGATCCGATATCCAGTCTTAAAGATCCACCATACCACGATCATGCAAATGACCAGGAACGCAGTCGTCATTCCGAGGCTCAAGGCGACGCTGACGTCGGCGATCTCGTAGAAACTCCAGCGGAAGCCGGAGATCAGGTAGACCACGGGATTGAGCAGGGTGATGGTGCGCCAGCCCGACGGCAGCATGTTCACCGAATAGAAGCTGCCGCCGAGGAAGGTCAGCGGCGTCACCACCAGCATCGGGATCATCTGCAGCTTCTCGAAGCCGTCCGCCCAGATTCCGATGATGAAGCCGAACAGGCTGAAGGTCACGGCCGTCAGCACCAGGAAGGTCAGCATCCACCAGGGATGGTGGATCTGCAGCGGTACGAACACCCCGGCGGTGGCGAGGATGATCAGGCCGAGCACGATCGACTTGGTCGCAGCCGCTCCGACATAGCCGAGCACGATCTCGAAATAGGAGATCGGCGCCGACAATATCTCGTAAATCGTGCCGACGAATTTCGGGAAGTAGATGCCGAACGAGGCGTTGGCAATACTCTGCGTCAGCACCGACAGCATCACCAGCCCCGGCACGATGAAGGTACCGTAGCTGACGCCTTCGACCGATGTGATGCGTGAGCCGATCGCCGCGCCAAACACCACGAAATACAGCGAGGTGGAGACTACCGGCGAGACGATGCTTTGCAACAGCGTGCGCCAGGTGCGCGCCATTTCGAAC
>VAZG01000122.1 GCA_005885285.1 Alphaproteobacteria bacterium
AACGGCGCACCGAGAGCAATTCATCTTGAGTGCCGCTGGTCACGAGGTCGAGGGGCGGCCGCCCGCCGAAGACGAGCGCGCGGTGCGGGGTTCGCAGCCACTCGAGGCCAAGCCGCTCGGTCGGAAACAGAATCCCAAGACCCTGATGGATCCCGAGCACGGCCGAGATGCGCGTGAGGACATCAACATCGAGGGTGAACTCGCCGTGCTCGCGCGCCTGCTTGCACCAGTTGTGATAGGTGGATCGCGAAGGGTACCCAAGGATCAGGAGGCGCTGCTCTTCCGTCAGTCCCCATAGATCGGCAATGGCGAGGAACGTCCGCAAACCAGGCGCGCTTAGCCGCCTTCGGTTGGCGGGTGCAAAGCGTGACTGATCGAGGCGCTGAGGCGCTTTTTCAGTTTCAGATGGGCGCGGCCTGGGCTTTCGCATAGGTCTTTCCGGCTGTCCAGATCAAGATATAATCCAGATATGGACATGTTGCAAGCCCTGAGAATAGCGTCCTTGGCCGCGGCGTGGCGGTCAGTGTGCCCCAGGCCGGACGGCATTTTTGCGGACTCTCGAAATTGCAAAAAGAAACCCCGCCTGAAAGCGGGGTCTCTGATTTAACGTCCGGCTCCGGATGAATTGGGCCCCACTGTCGACCCGCTGGGCGATGTGTTCATGAGGCTGTTGCCGGACGGGTTGTATTGGCTATTGGCACCCGCCGCGGCGCTGCCGGCATTATTGTTCGCGCCACCGGTCGTTGGGCTTCCGGTTGTCGTACCGCTGGTGGACGAGCCGGTGGTCGTGCTGCTTGCGGCCGATCCGCCTGCGCTCGAACTACCGCCGGCAGAACCGCTGCCGCTTTGCGCCAATGCGAACGTGCTCGTGAGCGCGAGCGCCGCAGCCAATCCCATTGTGACTAGTCTCATGGTCGATATCCATCTTCGTTGCTGACCAAAGGACAAAGAGCTCGGCAGTCCTCCGTTCCCAGCCATCTGGTCATGGCACGCATTGCATAAAGTCAGAGCCGGGGTCGGTGACTTCGTCCGCGCTGCTTCGCGCGGCTCGGCAGCGATCTCTGGCCTGATCTGGCGCCTGCTGAACCAGTTGAAGGATATTGCTGTTACTTCGCCAGATACCCAATCGCGCTGAAGATGGTCGCGGCGCTTCCGACCACCATCACGGCAGCACGCCAGGCACACCGGTTGAACTGCTTTCGATTGAGGTGACCGTTCATAAGCAGATAATTCAAACTGCAGCGCATCGGTTCCTCCAGGACGACTGATGTTCGATACGCAGCCGCGAATGGAACCCTGTGGTCGCCTTATGTCATCGCTCCGAGCATGGCTTTGGCCATCCGTTCCGCTAACATGATGACGGTGAGGTTCGTGGGCGTCGAGGGGATTTCGGGAAAGATCGAGGCATCGACAACGCTGAGCCCTTCCACGTGACGAACTCGCCCTTCGGGATCGACGACCGCACCAGGATCGGCGTCACCACCCATTGGGACCGTTCCCGATCCATGATGATACGTATCGAGATCGGCTTCGACGGCATGCTCAAGCGCGTCATCAAGGATCACGTCGCCCGGTTGAATTTCATGATCGATCAGGTCGACCAGCGGCCGGCTTCTTGCGATGCGACGGGCGAGCTTAACGCCATCGAGAAGCCGCCGGCGGTCTTGCGGCGCCGCCAAAAGATTATAGTCGATGATGGGGGCGTCACGCGGCTCACGGCTACCGAGCCGAACGTTTCCGACTGAGACGGGGGTCATCACAGCCGTCGCCAGCGTGAGTGTTCGGCCGGTCGGACTCTCAGGGTCACTGCGATTGGACGCCGTAATTTGCAGATCGAGTTCACCGCCGGAGGCTTCGGCCGATTCAGTCCAGATCGTGGCGCCGCGCGCCGGGTGCATACTGCCCGCCTGTGGCGTCAGCGCGTAGGTGTTGTAGTAGAACGGGTGGTCGAACAAGCGCTGACCGACGGGCAGGTCGGCGACAAGCGGGATTCCGAGCTGATCGAGACTGCGCGCGGGGCCGATGCCCGAGCGCATCAGGATCGCCGGGCTGCCGTACACACCCGCGCAGAGGATGACAGCGTCCGTCTTGACCAATTGGCCATCGACAAGATGAACACCGGTAACTTTCCTGCCGGTGAACTCTAGCCTGTCGATCTGCGTCTCGCCCCGGATCGTCAGATTGGGCCGTTGGCGCACCGCGTTCGTCAGATACGCCATGCCCGTGTTCTGGCGAATTCCGTGTACAACGTTGAACGGATCGATTCCGACGCCGTCCTGTATGGGACCGTTGAAGTCATCGATACGCCGGAATCCCGCGGCGACCGCGGCCTGCACGAAGCATCGCAGCGCCGGCGTCACATCCGCAATTTTTGGCTGGCGAATAGGAAAAGGCCCCGAGCGCCCATGCCAGGCGTCGGCGCCGTCCGGAGTATTTTCCAGCGCCTTGTATGCCTCGAGCACCTGATTGAAATCCCACCCTCCGAGGCCATGCGCCTTCCATCGGGCAAAATCGGTCGCACGAGCTCGTTTGGCTACGGCCGCGTTGATGGCCGAACCGCCGCCCAACACCTTGCCGCTTTGTGCTGCAATCGTGCAGCCAAGTCCCGTTGTCTTTCCCATGTAGCCCCAGTCGAATTCTGTGCCGCCGCCGAGATTATCGGCATCCGTAAGCGCCTTGGGAAAACGCTCGGAGGAATACGTACGACCGGCTTCAAGAAGCAAAATCTCAAAGTCGGCATGTGCGCTCAGGCGGTTGGCCAGCACGCTTCCTGCCGACCCCCCGCCAACAACGGCGATGCGCAAGCCCATGACATGTCTCATCGCGCAAGGAACGGCTTCACAAGATCGAGGAATCGGTCCGGACATTCCTCCGGCGTGTAGTGCCCGCAGTCCTCGACGATTGCGCCCTCCACGTGGTCCGATACGAGCTTCATCGTATCGATCGTCGTCTTGCCGGCTCCGATCACGCCGCCGATCGCGAGCACGGGCATCGCAAGCTTGCTCTTCCTGAGCTCTTGGTTCTCCTGGACCGTTTGTGGGATGGCGCGGTAGTAAGCGAATCCTGCCTTCATCGCGCCCGGCACGGAATAGGCGCGGGTGTATTCATCGACTGCCACGCGCTCCGGCCGGTAAGCCAGATGGTCGACCACCCATCGCATGTAGGCATCCTCCCGCCCCGCCACGAGAAACTCGGGCAAATCCCGCAGTTGGTTGAACATGAATTGCGTCAGCCCGGCATTGGCGTCCGGCGGCAACAGCATGGGCGGCGTCGGCGTGACTCCGGGAATCAATGCTTCGGTTACGATAAGCTTATCGACGGCTTCACGATGCTGAGCGGCGAGTGGATAGGCGATCCACATGCCGACATCGTGGCCGATCACTGAGTAGTGGTCCACGCCGAGCCTCTGCATCAGATCGCTTAGGTCTTTTGCGACGGTCTCGGTGTCGTACCCGGTTTCGGGGCGGCTCGAATCGCCCATCCCGCGCGTGTCAACTGCGATAACGCGGTACTCTCTCGCAAGCTCCGGCATGACCTTCCGCCAGACGTACCAAGTTTGCGGCCAGCCAGGAATGAGCAGAAGCGCCTTTCGCCCTTCGCCGCCCGCGACGTAGTGAAGCTTGACGCCGTTGACTTCAGCATAGTCGCTCTTGAACCCCAGACCGAGGTTTCCATCGTCCGACCGCGCTCTCAATTCATCTGCTTGCGTGCCCACAAAGGTGGCGCAAGGGCCAAGGACGACGACGG
Organism: Alphaproteobacteria bacterium; assembly: GCA_005885285.1. Taxonomy (GTDB): domain Bacteria; phylum Pseudomonadota; class Alphaproteobacteria; order Rhizobiales; family Xanthobacteraceae; genus Bradyrhizobium. The sequence goes on from VAZG01000122.1 coordinate 3,748, forward strand.
TCAATAGCGCGCAGAGCCTTACTCGTAGCATGTGATTCCTCAGGTCGTTTGATGAGACCATCGAATCCAATAACGACCTGCGATGTCTGCGGTTGCAACGAACCTGGGCTTGCGTCCTTGGAACCTGTCACGTCCGGCATCCATCGCCGCACGTGGTCGTCGTTGCGGCGTACGACACAACGGGGCTATTCTTTGTTGAGATCGATATAGGCCGACCAAGCCACTGTTGCCAAAACCCGCGAAGGGTGGCTCCTGCAGGTCCGCTCGACGGCGGAAATCAGGGCGTCGCTGGTTGCTTTCGACTGGTTCTGCTCGCTCGCCGCGGCCACATAGTTCAGGCCGCTCCAGAAGCCGTAAATCCAAACCGCGCCTTCTGATCTATGGTTCGGGCTCGAAAGCCAGAAAGCGCATGTCCTGCCTCCGACGCCCGCCAGATTGACCGAGATCTCCGAGGCGGCTGCGGCAGAGGTCGAGAGCAGGAGAATGACCAAGCTTCGTTTCAGCATTGGATTGGTGCAATCCTTAATTGGCTCTGCGGCCATTCTGGCGGGGCGGGGACGGGAACAGTTCCCTGCGCAAACGTTTTCCGTGGAAATGCAGATGCGCATGGGCTTGGCTGAATACAAGGTCGTCGCAACGGGAAATGGCCGGAGCTTGGTTCCAAACGCCAGCCATCGCTAGTCAGTGGCGATCAGGTGTTTCAACTGGCCGGCGTCGGCCGGCGCAGCGCTCTTCTGGTCGTTGTCGAAATAGACGAATACATCGCAACCCTGCTTCTTCCACGACTTGATGCGCCTCGCCCAGTCTGCGAGGGCGTCGGGGCGATAGTGTCCCTTGTAGCGGCCGTGTGGTCCATGTCCCCTGACGTAGACGAAATCGGCGGTGCGCTTCCACGGCGCCGGTGCGTCGTGGTGATCGGAAAGGCAGAGCGAGATATTCCGCTCTGCCAGCAGTCGAAGGATGCGCGGAGCGTACCAGCTCGGATGTCGAAATTCGAAACTGTAGCGTCGCTTTTTCGAAAGCAGTCTGAGGAATGCGGCAAGCCGGTCGGCGTCGACCTCAAAATGTGGTGGCAGCTGAAACAGGATGGGTCCGGCCTTGTCGCCGAGCAGCGACAGACGCTCTTCGAGCAACTCCAGGCTGTTCACCGAGCTTTGCGAAAGGCGTTTCCAATGGGTAATGAATTTGGATGCCTTCCAGGCGAAGACAAAATCGCTCCCGGTCTGCTCGCGCCAGCTTTTGACGGCCTCGGGAGTGGGCGTACGATAAAACACGCCATTGAGCTCGGTCGTCGAAAACTGGCGGGCATAATATTGAAGCTGATTCTTGATCGGCAATCCGCTGGGAAAGAACGGTCCGCGCCAGGAATCGTAGTGCCACCCCGATGTGCCGATCAAAACCCGCGCCATCGCAATCACGGCTTCATGGCGACCCTCATGCCGTCCTTCATCAGCATTGCGTTCAATCTTTGCCAGGCAACGCCGTCTCAAGCACTTGCCGTGCGGTACCGCCGATCACACCGGCTTCATTCGGGTCGCCCTTGGCCAGCGCAACCATGAAATTCTTGGCTTGCTGAAGTGTGATGTGCGGCGGCAACGGCGGCACTTCGGGATCCGTCTTGACCTCGAGCACCACAGGAGTATCGCTCGCCAGCGCCTGATCCCAGGCCGCCTCCAGCTGCTTTGGGTCATCGACATAAATGCCCCGCAATCCGATCAGTTCGGCAAAGCGGTGATAGGCGACGTTCGGAATGTTCTGCGATGCCTCGAACTTCGGATCTCCGTTGATGATCCGCTGCTCCCACGTAACCTGGTTGAGATCTTCGTTGTTGAAGACGCAGACGATCCAGCGTTGATCGCGCCACTCGCGCCAATATTTGGCGACCGTGATCAGTTCGGCCATGTTGTTCATCTGCATCGCGCCGTCGCCCACCAGCGCGATCACGGGGCGATCCGGGTGCGCGTATTTGGCGGCGATGGCATAGGGCACGGCTGCGCCCATCGAGGCCAATCCGCCCGACAATGATGCCTTCATGCCCCGGCGCATCTTGAGGTCGCGCGCATACCAGTTAGCGCACGATCCGGAGTCGCTGGTGATAACCGCGCGTTCCGGCAACCGCGGTGACAACTCCCAGGTGACGCGTTGCGGATTGATCGGCTTTGCCGGTTGCCGCGCGCGATGCTCCAGCGTTTTCCACCAATGCCTGACGTTGTCTTCGATCGTCTTCCGCCATTCTCCGGCCGTTTTCTGGCGCAGTCGCGGCAGCAGCGCGCGCAGCGTCTCTTGGGCGTCGCCGACGAGGCCAACCTCCATCGGAAAGCGCATCGAGAGCATGCTGGCGTCGATGTCGATCTGGATCCCTCGCGCTTTTCCCTCAACGGGCAGAAATTCGGAATAGGGGAATGCCGAGCCGACCATCAGCAGCGTGTCGCATTCCATCATCAGGTTGTAACTTGGCTCGGTCCCCAGGAGCCCGATCGAGCCGGTGACCCACGGCAGATCATCGGGGAGGGCGGCTTTGCCCAGCAGCGCCTTGGCGCAACCGGCCGCCAGCCGGTCCGCCACAGCGATCACCTCGTCAGTTGCGCCCAATGCGCCGGCGCCGACCAGCATAGCAACTTTCTTTCCGGAATTGAGAATTTCAGCCGCGCGATCCAGATCAGCGTCATGCGGTACGATTTTCGGAGCGGTGTATCCGATGCCTGATCGCAGCGTGCCGTGCGCGTGCGGCGGGTCCTGGTAGGGTTCATCCTGCAGATCATTCGGCACGACGATCGCGGTCACCGTCCGTTTCGCAAGGGCGATGCGCGCGGCGCGGTCGATCAGGTGACGTACCTGGGCGGGAGATGAAGCCTGCGCGACGTAGGCGCTCGCCACGTCCTTGAACATCGACACCAGATCGAGTTCCTGCTGATATTGACCGCCGAGCGCGTTGCGTGCCTGCTGGCCGACAATGGCAAGGACCGGCTGGTGATCCAGCAGCGCATCGTAGAGCCCGGTGATCAGATGCGAAGCGCCTGGCCCCGAGGTCGCGATACATACGCCCAGCTTTCCCGAGAATTTTGCGTAGGCCGAAGCCATAAAGGCCGCCATTTCCTCATGCCGTGCCTGAACGAATTGAATCTTTCCTTCCGTGCGGTTCAGCGCGCCAAAGACGCCGTTGATGCCATCGCCCGGGTAACCAAAAATATGTCGGACATCCCATCGGTGCAGACGTTGAACGAGAAAATCGCCTACTGTTTGAGACATCGCGACCTCCAGGCATATTGGCATCGAAGTGTTGAATGCTCACAACCTGACCCCACGTCCGAAGGTTCCAATCGATTGGTTTTCAGGTTTCGCGCGAGTGAAGGATTGCTGCGGAACAAAGGCCCGTCCAAAGCGGTTGGCGATTTGACGTGCAGAAGGAAAAACAGATGCCGAAGGAAAATGATCTCGAGGGCGAGCGCGACCAGGGTGGTAAGCACGGCGGCCAGGCGGGAATGCCGACGCCTAAGCGCGGCTCGGATCATGGCGTGGTTCGCGACGGACTTGGTCAGGAACAGCCGCGCGATAAGCGGCGTGCTCTGCATGTAAGTCGACAAGACAAAGGCGGCGACCCGCCGGGCCACAAGCCACGTCGCTAGTTATTCACGAGGGAGCATTCGAATGCTCGAGGAGAAACTCAAGGAAGCGATCATCGGTGAATTGAAGCGCCAGGCGGCAGATCGGCCGCAATCGCTCCGCGTCGAGAATTCCGCTGATCTCGTTGTGAATGGCAAGATCGATATTGACGAGTTGGTGATGGTGATTGCGGGTTCGGTTGCCGGCGGGCCGTAAGGGAACCGCTGCCGGGCGATCGGAACCGACGCCCTCCAAAATCGTTTTTCCGGCATGGGCTGTTTTAGGAATTTGAAATGGCTGAACCCCTGGCAGTGCTCATGGAGAATTCGATTCAGATCGCTTGGGACTTCCTTGAACGTGCCGGCGAGATTGAAGATGCGGCTGTCGCCAACCGATTTCTAAGCGACGTTATTGAATTGATGGTTCGGCGTGGCGAGCGGCACCGGCTCTTGCTCTCCAACAAGGCCATCACGGCTTACATGCGGTTCAAAAGGCAGCGGGCCGAGCAAGCCGCGTGAGAGGCCTGACGCGCCGTCGATGAAGAGCGGCTCAAACCGGAGGTAGCACAAATGGCGGATCCGGCTGAACTGTTGCGGCGAGCTGCCGAACTCAACGATTGGGCAGATCAAGAAGAGGAGGTTGAGGTCCGTAATCGGCTTTTGAAGATGGCCGAATACTACGTACAGATTGCCAGGAAGGAGGAGTGGCAGGCGACCCATCCGACCTCAATCGCGTCCTTGACCGGACTTCTCAACAAAACGGACTGAGCGCGCAGTCATGTGGACGCATGCGGCAATATCGTGCCAAGGCAGTTACGTACAAGGCAGTTACGCACAAGGCAGTTACGAAAATGCGTGAAACGCAGAATCCGACGCCCGAGCGTTCAACAGGACCCCGAACCTATTCCGGCGACAAGGCACGGCAGGGCGAGATCGTGCTTCGCAAGCCGTGGATGCGCCTGGTTTTCATAGCAGGCCTCGTCGGCTGCATTCTGCTGGTCCTTATCATCGGCATCATTGCGGGGCGCTGATGGACCGGCCGGTCATCTCTGCCCCTTGAGTGTAGAAGATCAGGATCGCATCCGAACGGCGGCTACATTAATCAGGGGTTCTTCGCATTGCGGTAACGCCGGAATAGCGGAAGAACCTTCTTTCAGCCGGCAAAGCGATGGTCGGGTTGCAGCCGTAAGCCGTGCCTCGGCTTTGTGAGGACGACCAAATCCCGGAACGTGCTCTTCGAATGTGCGTTCCAGATATGGTGCCTCGCGAGAGCAGCTATGGATATGCCTCTGTCACCAAGTTGGAGCGAAATCTGCGTCCGCCTTGCGCTGACGATGCTGGCGGGCGCGATCATCGGTTTCAACAGGGGAGCGCGCGGCCATGCCGCGGGATTTCGGACCACGATATTGGTTTGCCTGGCGGCATCCGTCGCCATGATCCAGACCAATATTCTGCTGTCATTGAGTGGAAAGACGCCGCAGTCCTTTGCGGTGATGGATTTGATGCGGCTGCCGCTCGGCATACTTACCGGCGTCGGCTTTATCGGCGGTGGCACAATTCTAAAGAAGGGCGATGCCGTCGCCGGCGTGACCACAGCGGCAACGCTTTGGCTCGTGACGGTCATTGGCCTATGCCTTGGCGGCGGTCAACTCATCCTGGGCAGCATCGCCACGGCATTGGGCGTCGTGACGCTCTGGTTTCTCAAATGGGTCGACGTCTTGATTCCGCGTGAGCATCGCGCCAGGATTGTCATCGTAGCCGAGGATAACTGGAGACTTGTGACCGAGTTACCTCGGCTCGCTGCAAAGCGTCGGTGTTACGCCCGCTTTCAACAGCGAACACCAAGCCTCGAACCAGGTAAGTGCGAATTTGCCTTCGAGCTTCGTTGGAAGCTTCCGGAGCGTTCCGCGCCACCGATTGAATGGCTGCAGGAGATGAACGAGCAGTACGTCGTAACATCGTTCGAGCTTACCACGGAGAATGGACGCTGAGCTTGCAGCTATGTGCATTCGCGGGCCGGAACCTGGGAGAGCTTCATGACTGACGTGTCGCTGGATGCCCCGGTACTCGCATCAAGAGCGAGTCCTGCCGTTGGGATCAATGTAAAGATCTCCGCGGCCGCGGCGACGTTATTGGCTGTCGGCACGTTGGCATTGGCCGCCACAGTTTCCTGGCGACAAGGTGCTCTTTATCTTGTCGGCGGCGCGCTGGGGATCACGCTCTATCATGCGCTGTTCGGCTTTACCTCCGCCTGGCGCATATTCATATCCCACCGGCGCGGTGTTGGCTTGCGCGCCCAGATGATCATGCTGACGGCCGCGGTCCTCCTATTTTATCCAAGCTTGGCTCGCGGAACGTTGCTTGGACAGCCCGTCCACGGCGAATACGGCGCAGTCGGCATCGGCATGCTAACGGGTGCTTTCCTGTTTGGTGTCGGGATGCAACTCGGCGGCGGTTGCGCATCGGGTACGCTCTACAGCGCGGGCGGCGGCAACACTCGAATGCTTGCGACCTTGGTCGCCTTCATCGCGGGCTCGACGCTCGGCGGCAGGGATCTGCCGTGGTGGTCTGCACAACCAAACATCGGGTCGGTGTCCCTGATCGAGGAATTCGGCTGGCTACCGGCGGTAGTGCTGAATCTGGCGGTTATCGCCTGCATCTATCTGCTGACGGTAAGCCTGGAGCGCGCTCGCCACGGTGTTCTAATTGCCGACGCCATGACGCAGCATCGCGGTTGGCGGCGGGTCGTTCAGGGCCCTTGGCCGCTGACGGCGGGAGCGATTTTGCTCGCCCTTGGCAACTTTGCGACGCTGTATTTGGCTGGCCGGCCGTGGGGCATCACTTCGGCCTTGGCGTTATGGGGTTCGAAGGTCATTGCGGCGTTGGGCGTCGACGTCGCATCGTGGCCCTATTGGCAAGGCGCGCGTGCCGCATCACTCCAGCAAAGTGTATTTTACGACATCACCTCGGTTATGGATTTCGGAATCATGATCGGCGCGCTGCTGGCAGCGGGGCTAGCCGGCAAATTCCATCCGGAATGGAAAATAGCGCCGCTCTCATTGCTGGGCGCGCTTGTGGGCGGTTTGCTCCTCGGCTACGGCGCGCGTTTGGCCTACGGTTGCAACATCGGAGCTTACTTCAGCGGCGTCGCTTCGGGCAGCCTGCATGGCTGGTGCTGGCTGGTAGCGGCCTTCCTCGGCAGCATTCTCGGCACCCGGCTCCGTCCGCTGTTTGGGCTCGGCGTTTAGAATACCAGGACGGAAATATCAGGATCGACAGGTTGATAGCTGCTCGGATTCACCGGAGCGCAGATACGCCAGACAATGCCTGGCGATTATAATCTCCTCGTTTGTCGGGATGATGCGAACGTCGACGCGACTTTCCCGGAGCTTATCTGCGTCTTGGCGAGAGCGTTTGTCGCAAGATCCAGTTCGAGGCCCAACCAGCGCGACGGCGCCCCGCTCCGGGCTTTTGAATCGGAACATCACCCGTACGACCGAGTTCAATCCTCGGAAATCGAAAATGCGGAGGATATCCATGGCAGCTCGACTTGCGGGCAAAGTAGCGATTGTGACTGGCGCGGGAACGGGGATCGGCGAAGCCATTGCTCATAAATTCGCCAATGAAGGCGCAAAGGTCGTGGTCGCGGGGCTGGCCGACGATCCTGTGGAGGATGTGGTCAAGGTGATCCGCGAGCGCGGTTGCGCGGCCGAATCCTTTTTAGGCGATCTCGCCGACGAAACGGACGCCAAAGCCTGCGTCGAGCTGGCGATCGACAGCTTCGGCAAGCTCGACATCCTCATTAACAATGCCGGCGTCTTTCCCGAAATCGCCGAATGCCAGGACCACTCGGTCGAGAACTTCGATTACATCGTGCGCAACAATATCCGTTCCGCATTCTTGATGACCAAGTTTGCATTGTCGCACCTTCAGCGCTCGCGCGGCGTTGTCATCTCGACCGGATCGGAGGCAGGCGAAATGGGCGAGCCGACGGCCGCGCCCTACGGCGGTTCAAAAGGTTTTCTCCATGCCTTTATGCGCGGGGTGGCATACGAACAAGGTAAGTATGGCGTGCGTGCGCTCTGCGTCTGCCCCGGTCCGGTCGATACGGCTTGGACGCATAAGGAGACCGGTCCGATGGATGCCGAGACTGAGAAGCAGACCGTCGCGGGCACGGTACTCGGTCGACGCGGCACACCGGAGGAGATGGCCAACGTTTTCGCCTTCGCAGCCTCCGATGAGGCGAGTTTCATGACGGGAGCGCTGCTATTTGCCGATGGCGGCACCACGATTGCCAAGGGCGGCCCGGGAGAGATCGCGCAGCATTTTGTGAGGGAGCAACCCAGACCAACGCTGGATCTCCGGCATTCGCACGACGGCCTCAGGAACAAGCCCGTCGAGAATCGAATGCATTAGCGGCTGAATATTTCACGGCGATGAAGGCGTGCGTCGATCTCGTACCTCGCATCTGAGATCGAGCCAATTCGGTCGCGTGCCGTCCTGGCAAAGAGCAAGTGGCTTTGGAAAGGAGAGATCCCCGAAGAAGCGAAAGTTCGATAGCCTCGTCATTCACTGCCGTGGATGGCGGGGTTTTTATTTGTCCGCTGCAACTCGGCACCAAGGCGCGTCAACGTCGGCGACGCGCCCTGGTCCGAGCTGCTTTTTTCGCTGCGGCAGAGCGCCTCGCAGCGCCCTTTGTCTTCGCCGCTTTGCGCGCTGCGGCAGATCGGGCCGTAGCAGTGCGGCGCGAGGCGGCGCGTCGCGTTTGCCGCGAGAGCGATGGGCGCGAAGCCGTGCTGCGCGGTTCACGCTTGAGCACACGCGACACGGCGCGCGAGACGCGCGGCCGTCGCCGGATCTTGCGCTTGCCTTGGCCCGCCTCGTAGGCGTATTCGGCGCTGCGGCGGGTGCTCGCCTTGGCTTTGCGTTTGCCCGGCGGGCGAAGCGCAACGCCCGCGCGCCTTGCCTTGGATAAGCCGATGGCGACCGCCTGTTGCGGCGACCTCGCTCCATGTTGGCCACGGCGCACCTTGCGGATCTCCTCGTGCACAAACTCGCCTGCCTGGGTGGTTAGCGACTTGCCCGCGCGCTTGTCTTTTCGGGCCTTCTGCACCGTTCGTCGCTCTGGCATCATCATCCTCCGAGAGGTTACGAAGAGAGGTTACGAACTTTGCCCCGGCTATTAACGCTGCATTCCGCCAAATGGTCCCCGCGGTTTGATGGGCATGCTGAGTTCCAGTTAACGGAAACGCCAGGCGGCCCCATTGAAAAAATAGCCGGAAAAATCCAGGACGCGGCTGGGAACCAGTTCAGCGCAGGTCCGTTCGGTGTTCGAGTGGAGGAGTTGGCATATGAGCGCGAACGGCCTTGAAACTTTTGACAGATCAATCCACGCGACCAATGCCTGGCTCAAGCAGATATCAAGGGAGATCGGTGCAGCGGAGGAGATTGGAGCGGCGGACCGCAAGTTGGCGTGGCGTGTCCTCGGCGTCGTCCTTCGGGTGTTGCGCGATCGGCTCCCCGTCGACGATGCAGCGCACTTGGCTGCCCAGCTCCCCTTGCTGATTCGTGGAGCGTTTTACGAGCAGTATCGCCCCGCCGTTCAGCCGAACTCGATGCGTTCGCGCGCGGAGTTCGTCGCCCGCGTCGCGGACGGTCTCGAAGGCGGAGGCAGGCCGATCAATCCGGAGAGGGCGATCAAGGCCGTATTCTCCACCGTCCAGCGCCATGTCGCCGAGGCCGAGACCGCAAAGGTGCGCCATGCGCTGCCGGAAGATATCAGGATGCTCTGGCCGACCGATGCTGGAGTGCATCACAAACGCCAATCCAAACATGGAGAAGGATCGATGAAAGTGGCTGACGTGATGACCCGCAAGGTGCAGCTCGCAAGCCCGAACGATTCACTGATGGAGGTTGCCAAGCGCATGACGAAAGAGGATGTCGGCTTCCTGCCCGTCGGCGAGAACGACCGCTTGGTCGGCACGATCACCGATCGCGATATCGTTGCACGGGCCGTCGCGCAGGGGAAAGACGGGCAGGCGCGCGTCCGCGATGCGATGACGCAGGACGTCAAATATTGCTTTGAGGACGAGAGCATCGAGGATGTCGTTCAAAACATGAGCGATAACCAGCTCAGGCGGTTGCCGGTCGTCAATCGCGACAAGCGCCTCGTGGGTATCGTCTCGTTGGCCGATGCCGCGATGAAGTACGATCCAGCGGCGGCGGGCGATGCCATGAGCGGCGTAGTCGAGCCGGGAGGCTCTCACGCGCCCGCGTAGCGAATTTGCCGCGGCGTAAAGGCCGGGCTGCAACGGAGGAAAAATAAGAGAGGGTAAGATCAAGACTTCGCCAGGAATTCAACCATGCAAGTTAACGAAATCATGACTCCGACGCGAGAAGCCGCGCCGTTAACGGCGTCCGCATCAAGCAAATCCGCCATGCCATCGAATTGAGCGCCCGGCATTCGCTAACGAGCAACGGATTCCCGTGAAACACACAGGCGACTAAGAAACTGGAAAATAGCGCTGCGCCACATCTTCGAGCACGCAGGGCTCGTCGGAACCTACGCAAGGTGACCGACCAACGCATGGTCGCGGTCTTCGGCGGGACGGGCTTTTTGGGCCGGCGTATCGTTCAACGTCTGCTCGATCACGGTCTTTCGGTCCGAATTGCGTCTCGCCACCCCGAGCGCGGCGAAGGAATCTTTCGTGCCACGTCATCGCAATTGGAGTTTGCCACGGCAGACGTTAGCGATAATGCATTGATTGGCGCCGTCGTCGCCGGCGCCTTTGGCGTCGTCAATGCCGTCAGCCTTTACGTAGAGGGCCGCAGGCATTCCTTCCATTCCGTCCATGTCGAAGCCGCAGCGAGGGTGGCGATGCATGCGCGACATTCGCATGCGGCGCGACTGATACATGTTTCTGGTATCGGCGCCGATAGCACGTCGCTGTCGCCGTATATCCGCAGCCGCGGCGAGGGAGAAAACGCGGTCCGTGCCGCATTCCCCGCCGCGACGATTGTTCGCCCAGCGGTCATGTTCGGACCAGATGACGCGTTTCTAAATCCGTTGATCACACTGTTGCGCAAGGTTCCGATATTGCCCCTGTTCGGGCTTGGTCGGACGGCGCTGCAGCCGGCCTACGTGGAAGACGTCGGGGAGGCGATTGCGCGCATGCTCGGCGCCGCTCCAGTGGAAGCAGTCTATGAGCTCGGTGGCCCCCACATTTACACCTACAAAGAGCTGCTGCGGGCAGTTGGCGATCATCTTGGTTCGCGGCGCGTGTTCATTCCCGTGCCATTCACCGCCTGGCAGGCGCTCGCTTTTATTGCGGAGAGTTGGTCTCGACCGCCCATCACTCGAAATCAGGTCGAGCTCATGCAGATCGACAATGTTGCTTCGCCTGCTTGTGCGGGATTTCGGACGCTGGGTATCGAGCCGCGCGGAATCGAAGCAATGTTCCGATCAAGCAAACAATAAACAAGCAAATTCGCTATGCAGCAGCCAGACCTCCGGCGATTTCGACCGCGTTGCCTCACGCGCGAGCGAAGCTAATTGTGTCCGACTATTACCGCTCAAAAGTGATCCCCAGTTTCCAGGAACATGATCCGGCCTGATGCATTTGACCCTGTTCAAGAGGAGACGGCACATGACCAGTTAGGTTCCGCCTGTTCCTCAAGCGAATCAAAGCCCCAAAGGAACCGGCGACAGGAAAGAGGTTGAGCGAGGCCGGATTCCGCATGGCCAAAAGCGCGTGAACAATCCGGAACAGCAGGGACAACAGGCCAACATCAAGCAGAACACGACAAACCAAGGGCATCAGCAAGATCGATGAGGAGGGGCTGCGATGTCGACATCCACGAAAACGCCGAAGAGTATCCGTCAGGGTGGTCCTGGCGCCGCTCACGAGGATGCGACAGCGCGACTGCAAATCAAGAAACCGCCGCCGGATAGCAGCCGACGCAAGCGAAGCAAAGCAAAGCCTCAGGAGGTGGCGGCGAACACGACCTTCATCACACCCATGATCCCGCAGAGAAGGGCGGAGGCGAGTGATATGACCAAGCACGCAAAAATGAAAAAACCGAGCGATTCGGATTTGCGGAGCAATCCGCTGATTGGAGCGTCAAGAGGTGCAACATTGGCGGGAGCCAGTCCGGATGATCTCGAAGAGTCGCAAGGTGCCAACACGATAGAAGGTGATCTGGAGAACGACGCAAATGCCGCCGGCGGCATTGATAAAAGTGAGAGCCGCGCCGGCGCCCGACCAAAGCGGCGGTGATGGCGAGGCAATGCATTATCGGAAACCGATCATGCAACGCAAGAAAACCAAGCGAACCCTGCAAGGCAGGAAAACCCACGAGCAGCAAGTTCGCATTCTGGAGCGCAAGTCGGATGTTCCCAACGCTCGGCTGACGGAAGAATTCACAAACCGCACCGGGCGTGACGATACGCTGCACCAAGCAAAGCGGGGCGCGAGGCAGAGCGAATGGCCGATTAGTCGCGGCGGCCTCAACCAGGAAAGCGATCACAACAAACACAATGATCCCGGACAAAGCGGTCACCGGCCGCAGCGGTCCAGGGCGGCGGAACAGAAGCAATCGAGCGGTTGAGTGCTCTTGAGAAGCGCGGAAGGAGAAGCCCATGGCGAAAGGAGGGAAAAAGCAGATCGGAGCAGGTTCCCATGGCAAGCGCGCCGGGACAGGAGCCCGCACCGATATCGCAAAAGAGAAGATAGGAGACAATGAAGTGCTTTCCAATCGCGACAAATCCCACAACACAAATGAGCGCGGAATGGACAGCAAGGGCATTCAGAGCGAGCAACTCCAGGATCATGCGGCAAATCGGCTCGACGATGATGCCGCGGAATGAGGAGCCGCGCAGGAGGATCGAATGGGACTAGAGATTGTCTATTTCGCCGGAGCGTTGGTTCTGTTGACCGCGCTGATCTATGGGACGCTTCAGTATCGCTACCGCAACCGCGCCGCTACGCGGGCTGGCGCCGAGATTGCTCGCGATCGTTACAAGAGGGACCAGGCCTAGCCGCCGTTGGAAGCTTTTGAAAACGCAACCGCGCAGTTGGCGGAGTAGGCGCGGAGCACGAACTTATGCGCTCG
>VAZG01000359.1 GCA_005885285.1 Alphaproteobacteria bacterium
CGCCCGCCCGCTCTACATCTACGCGGATCGTTCCGACCGCGCAGTGGAGAGCAGCGCCAGCGCCTGACGCGCGTTGGTGCCGGTCGCGGCAAACACGGCTGCGGGCTCGTTCCCGCGGCCGCTCTCGCACAACTAGAACCTCGCATTTAGCCCCATTCGGTGGGCATTTCTCCAGACTTGACACCCCCCCGGGCGATAGCCACCTAATGCTATCGGTGGCGAAAGCCGCGCTTGAGATTCGCTTCGCCAAAACTGCTGGGGAGCAGGCTCTTCACCGAGCCAAACGACCCCACCTCGGCACCTTGTGGTAGTCGCGCAAACGAGCGGACTGCGTGCAAGGGGGCACAACAAAAGGAAACAGGCCATGACTACTCCAAAACCCCGGCCATTGATCACCTACGGCGAAAGCCACTCTTATCCGGTGCTGCCGCTGCGCGACATCGTCGTCTTCCCGCACATGATCGTGCCGCTATTCGTCGGCCGCGAGAAATCGATCCGCGCGCTTGAAGAGGTAATGAAGAACGACGCGCTGATCATGCTGGCGACGCAGAAGAACGCGTCCGACGACGATCCGGCGCCCGATGCGATCTATGAAACCGGCACGCTGGCGAGTGTGTTGCAGCTCTTGAAATTGCCCGACGGCACTGTGAAAGTGCTGGTTGAGGGGCTCGAGCGCGCGCGCGTGCAGAAATATTCCGACCGCCCCGAATATTATGAGGCGACTGCGGTCGCGCTCGCCGATACCGACGCCAAATCCGTCGAGGCCGAAGCGCTGGCACGTTCGGTCGTGTCCGATTTCGAGAGCTACGTAAAACTGAACAAGAAGATCTCCGCCGAAGTCGTCGGCGTGGTTCAGGCCATCACCGATTTTGCCAAGCTCGGCGATACCGTCGCTTCCCATCTCGCGGTGAAGATCGCCGATCGGCAGGCCATCCTCGAAACGCTGTCCGTCACCGCGCGCCTGGAAAAGGTGCTGGGGCTGATGGAGAGCGAGATCTCGGTGTTGCAGGTCGAAAAGCGCATCCGCTCGCGCGTCAAGCGCCAGATGGAGAAGACCCAGCGCGAGTACTACCTCAACGAGCAGATGAAGGCGATCCAGAAGGAACTCGGCGACGACGAAGGCCGCGACGAGCTTGCCGATCTCGAGGAGAAGATTGCCAAGACCAAGCTGTCGAAGGAAGCGCGCGAGAAGGCACAGCACGAATTGAAGAAGCTGCGCCAGATGTCGCCGATGTCCGCGGAGGCCACCGTCGTGCGCAACTATCTCGACTGGCTATTGTCTATTCCGTGGAACAAGAAGTCCAAAGTGAAAAAGGATCTGGAGGCCGCCCAAGCGATTCTGGATGCCGATCACTATGGCCTTGAGAAGGTCAAGGACCGCATCGTCGAGTATCTCGCCGTGCAGTCGCGCGCCAACAAATTGACCGGACCGATCCTGTGCTTGGTCGGGCCTCCCGGCGTCGGCAAGACTTCGCTCGGCAAGTCGATCGCAAGGGCGACGGGGCGCGAATTCGTGCGCGTCTCGCTTGGCGGCGTGCGCGACGAAGCCGAGATCCGCGGTCACCGCCGTACCTATATCGGCTCGATGCCCGGCAAGATCATCCAGTCGATGCGCAAGGCCAAGACCTCGAATCCGCTGTTCCTGCTGGACGAGATCGACAAGATGGGCGCCGATTTCCGCGGTGATCCGTCATCGGCGCTGCTTGAGGTTTTGGATCCCGAGCAGAACTCGACCTTCAACGACCACTATCTCGAGGTCGATTACGATCTTTCCAACGTGATGTTCATCACGACCGCGAATACGCTGAATATTCCGGGGCCGCTGATGGACCGCATGGAGATCATCCGCATCGCTGGCTACACCGAGAACGAGAAGGTCGAGATCGCGCGCAAGCATCTGATCCCGAACGCGATCTCCAAGCACGGCCTGGATTCGAAGGAATGGTCGATTGACGATGACGCGCTGCTGCTGATGATCCGGCGCTACACCCGCGAAGCGGGCGTGCGCAACCTGGAGCGTGAGCTTTCGACACTGGCCCGCAAGGCGGTGAAGGAGCTGATGATTTCCAAGAAGAAGTCGGTCAAGGTCACTGAGAAGTCGCTGGAGGAGTTCCTTGGCGTGCCGAAATATCGGTACGGTGAGATCGAGACCGACGATCAGGTGGGCATTGTCACCGGCCTTGCCTGGACCGATGTCGGCGGCGAGTTGCTCACCATCGAAGGCGTCATGATGCCCGGCAAGGGCAAGATGACGGTGACGGGCAACCTGCGCGACGTGATGAAGGAATCGATCTCGGCAGCGGCCTCCTATGTCCGCTCCCGGGCGATCACCTACGGTGTCGAGCCGCCGCTGTTCGACAGGCGCGACATCCACGTCCACGTGCCGGAGGGGGCGACCCCGAAGGACGGTCCGTCGGCGGGTGTTGCGATGGCAACCGCGATCATCTCGGTGATGACCGGCATCCCGGTCCGCCACGAAGTCGCGATGACCGGCGAAATCACGCTGCGCGGACGGGTGCTGCCGATCGGCGGTTTGAAGGAGAAACTGCTCGCCGCTGCGCGCGGCGGCATCAAGACGGTGCTGATCCCCGAGGACAACGCCAAGGATCTCACGGAGATATCCGATGCGATCAAGGGCGGCATGGAGATCATCCCGGTGGCCCGGCTTGACGACGTCGTCTCGCGTGCGCTGGTGCGCGCGCCGGTGCCGATCGTCTGGGAAGAGGAGACCAAGGTTCCGGTCAAGCCGGAGGCCGGAGATGAGGCGGCCGGCGGCCTGACGGCGCACTAGGCGTCTCGCTGGCGGAAGCCTTGCCCAGCAGAACATGATAAAACGGCGCCTTCGGGCGCCGTTTTTTTTGGGGTCGAGCGCGATGAAAATCGACGGGCAATGCCATTGTGGGCTTGTGACCTATGAAGCCGATATCGATCCTCTGAAGGTTTCGATCTGTCACTGCACCGATTGTCAGACGCTGACCGGATCGCCCTACCGCGTGACGGCGATCTGCTCGGGCGAGCAGATCCGGATGACCGGAAAGCCGACACAGACCTATGCCAGGACGGGCGACAACGGCCGGACGCGGTTTCAGCATTTTTGCGGGCAATGCGGCTCCCCGCTGTTCACCAGCGGCGCGGGCGGCTCCGATGATTGGGGCATTCGCTGGGGCAGCATCCGCCAGCGCGCGCAACTCAAGCCGACACGGCAAATCTGGTGCCGTTCGGCAGCACCCTGGATCAACGATCTCACGGGATTGCCGGGTCTGTTGACGGAGTGATTAGCATCAGGGGCCTTGCTCCGGTGGGCGCGGCAGGGCTAAACAGGCAGCATGATCCGGAAAGGTGGATACCGGTTTTCCGACAAGTTCATGCTAACAATAGAACTAAAGTGCGATGGTTCAGTCGGAGGCATCGCGCTTTAGGGGCGGCTAGCTCAGCTGGTTAGAGCATCTCGTTTACACCGAGATGTTTTTGAAATCGGAAACCCAACAAACAAAAGGGTTTCTCGCATTCTCTGATCCTTCCGCCCATGAAACCGCCCATGAAACCCTCAAATCATGGACGGCGCGGCAATGGGGGGCGGTTAGCTCAGCTGGTTAGAGCGCCTGCTTTACACGCAGGATGTCGGCGGTTCGAATCCGTCACCGCCTACCAACGCATAGAAGGTCCGTACCGGACACATGGGTTACGGATTATACCGAGGACATAGGTAACACTTTTGGTCCGAAGGGATTTGCAAGGGG
>VAZG01000360.1 GCA_005885285.1 Alphaproteobacteria bacterium
TTGGTGCCGATTCCGAAGAGAAGCACGAGCCCGCGAGCGACATCAACACCGAGGATGCGGATAGTCTGAAAGCGCTTGACCCCAAACGGCCGATTAGAGAAGCGGACATCTTGCCATAGCGTGGAACCCGGGATTTGCTAAGATTGCGCTCGCGGTGAGGGAGCGACATGCAGCGACGCGGTGCACGGAGACCGCCGGTAAAGAGCCGGCGCACGAAGCAACCCAAGGCGGCTCGTAAGGCGCCGGCGACGCACTCATCCGTTGACCACGCGCAGGAACAACTGGTGGAGCGCCTGAAGCGCGAACGCGACGAGGCCGTGGAGCTGCAGGCTGCCAGCGCCGAAGTACTAAAAATCATTGGTTCGTCGCCGGGCGACATGAAGCCTATGTTTGAGGCGATGCTCGGGAGGGCGTTGCGCATTTGTGACGCCAAATTCGGTCACATCCTGCTGTACGATGGTGAGCGTTTTCACGCGGTGCATTTGCACGATGTGCCTCCATCGTATCGCGCGTTCTGGGACCGGCATGGGCCGATACGACCAGGCCCAAACACTGGCCTTGGCCGGCTAGCGCGGACACGAGAGGTTGTACATATCGCGGATCTCAAAGCCGATTCCCCCTACACTGAACGTCAGCCCTTGCGCGTCGTTACTGTCGATGAGGCAGGAGCGCGATCCTTTCTGGCAGCGCCGATGCTCAAAGAGGACGAAGTAGTTGGGGCGATCGTAATTTACCGTCAAGAAGTACGGCCATTCACGGAAAAGCAGATTGAACTGGTGAAAACCTTCGCCGCCCAGGCGGTCATCGCCATCGAGAACACCCGGCTGTTCGAAGAGGTGCAGGCGCGCACAAGGGATCTGCAGGAATCACTTCAGCAGCAGACCGCGACTGCCGACGTGCTCAAGGTGATCAGCCGGTCGTTGGTCGACCTCGAGACGGTTCTCGAAACGCTGGTAGAGACGGTGGCGCGCCTCTGCCGCGCCGACCAGGTGTATATGTTCCATCTTCGACATGACTTGTGGCACCTGGTCGCGGCTTGGGGGCTTTCGGCGGAGGCAAGAGAATTCTTCCTGACGAATCCGTTCACGCCTGGCCGCGGCTCCACATCCGGTCGCGCCGCCTTGGAGCGTCGAGCCGTTCTAATCCCCGATGTCTTGCAGGATCCAGAATACGCCCTTAGCGACGGACAGAAAATCGCCGGCTATCGCACGACCCTCGGTATTCCCCTGCTACGCGAGGACACGCTGATAGGCGTATTCAGCGTTACCCGGACGCGCGTCGAAGCCTTTACGGAAAAGGAGATCGAACTGGCCACGACCTTCGCTGATCAGGCGGTGATCGCGATCGAGAATGCGCGCCTGTTTGAGGAATTGCACGACCGCCAGGCCGAGCTTCGCGTTACCTTCGACAATATGGGCGATGGCGTCGTCATGTTCGACGCTGAAGCGCGCCTTGCCGCCTGGAACCGCAATTTCCAGGAGATGCTCGATCTGCCGGACGCCTTCCTGGCGGGGCGGCCGAACTATGCCGGGTATTTCCGCTATCTCGCTGACCGCGGCGAGTACTCGGCCGATCTCGAAGCGCAACTAAGCCGCACCATCGATGATACCAGACGGGAGATGCGCTTCGAGCGCACGCGGCCCGACGGCCGTGTCATCGAGGTGCGCCGCAATTCGGTGCCGGGCGGCGGTTTTGTGTTGATCTATGCCGACGTCACCGAGCGCAAGCGCGCCGAGGAAGCCATTCGGGCGGCCCGAGATGCCGCCGAGACGGCATTGCGCGAGTTGCAGATGGCGCAGGCGAGCCTGGTCCATGCACAAAAAATGGCGGCGCTCGGACAAGTAACTGCAGGCATCGCGCACGAGATCAAAAACCCACTCAATTTTGTCAACAACTTTGCCGGCCTCTCGGTCGAACTGTTGGACGAGTTGAAGGATACCACGCGCGCCGTCGCCTCACTCGACCCCGGCAAACGCGCCCAGATTGTCGAAACAATCGGCATGCTGACTGGAAACCTGGAGAAGATCATTGAGCACGGCCGTCGTGCCGACGGCATTGTCCGAAGCATGCTGCAACACTCGCGTGGCGGCAGCGGCGACTGGCAGGCTACCGATCTGAACGCGCTCGTCGAGGAGGCTTTGAACCTCGCCTACCACGGTGCCCGTGCGCAGGATCCGAACTTCGACATCAAACTGGAGCACGACCTTGAGCGCAGTCTCGCACCGGTTGGCGTCGTGCCGCAGGAGCTCACTCGCGTGCTCCTTAACCTCATAGGCAATGGCTTCTATGCCGCCAGCAAGCGTAGCCGCGATAACGACGGAACTTACAGCCCGGCACTGAAGGTTATGACCCGCGAGTTCGGCGAAAGCGTCGAGGTCCGGGTGCGCGACAACGGTATCGGTATTCCGCCGGAAGACAGGGATAAATTGTTCCAGCCGTTCTTCACAACCAAACCGACCGGCGAAGGTACGGGACTTGGCCTGTCGATAAGCTACGAGATCATAACCCAGCAGCACGGCGGCACGCTCACGGTCGATAGCGAAGTCGGCGACTTCACCGAGTTCACGATACGGCTGCCCCGACGCGGACGTGCGCTGCCGGGGTGAGCGGCATGGGCCAGCATTCCCGCTGTCCGACGACGAGATGAATGCCCCCGATCTGTGCCGCCAGTCCCTTCGCCGCTTGCGCTTGCCGGTGGTGTGATTGAACAGGATTTGTTGCGGTGCATGAGTCCGCTCCTGGGCCATAAGCAGACATTAGCGGAGCTTCCCGAAAGCGGACGCAGTGTCGATTGCGGGGGACGTGAATCTGGCTTTGCCAAAGGGACATAGCGCCCGGCAGTTGGTGTCACGGTTGCGCAGACGCATTCAATCTTGCCCGAAGGAGGATAGCGAGATGACCGAACGAATTTCGTTGGAGGGAAAGGTCGCGGTTGTGACTGGCGCAGGTCGCGGGCTTGGGCGGGCATACGTCGAACTTCTCGCCGAACGCGGCGCCCGGGTCGTTGTGAACGACCTGGGGACCGACGTATCGGGGTTCGGGAAGGATTCCACGATCGCGGAACATGTGGCCGATTTCATTCGATCCCGTGGAGGCGAGGCAATCGCGAATGACAGCAATGTTTCCACCCCTGAAGGTGGCAGTGACCTGATCGCGACAACCATCGAGCATTTCGGGAGAATAGACCTCCTCGTGAACAACGCTGGTATCTGCGGAAGCCAGCTATTCGAGGACGCCACCCTTGACGATTTCGATCACTATTGGCGGGTGCACCTCGGCGGGCCGGTTAACACGGTGAAGGCTGCCTGGCCGTATATGGTCGCACAGCGTTACGGAAAGATCATCCTCACGACGTCAGTCAGCGGCCTGTTTGGGATACGTGGCCAAGCCACCTACGCTGCGGCCAAGTGCGCAGTAGTTGGATTGATGCGCATTCTTGCAATTGAAGGTGCTGAGCATGGGATTCTCGTGATCACCATTTCGCCAGCCGGGTACACGAGGATGCACCCAGCGGCGGTTGCGAATCCGGCTTGGCTGAAGCAGAGCGAAGCCACAATGCCGGTTGAGGCTGTTGCGCCAGCGATCGTCTGGCTGGCAGGCGATAGTTGTTCGGAGACGAACAAGATCTACAACGTGGAAGCCGGAATAATCCAACGTATCGCTATCGTCATGGGACCTGGCTTCCACGATCCACATCTGACACCCGAGAGCATCGCCGAGAACTACGCAAAGGTCGAATCGATCGAGGACTTCTTCGAGCCGGGTCCGTTCGAGCTCGGTCAGATACCCGCAACGGCGAAGTCTTGAGAAACGAGGTTACGTCATGCGACGTTCGACTCTGGCAGACAGCGTTACTCTATGAACCTCTGCGCAAGTCACCAGCAGCCGTTCCAGCGGCGGAGCCACACTGGCCGCTCAAGAAGACCTGCTGAAGGTCCGCTTCGGGTCCAAAAGGCGAAATGCTCGCTGCGAGCTTATGTTTTCAGCTGTTGCCTCGATAACAGACATGCGGCGACTGCTGCGCCATGTCCGTTCGGTGCCCCAACAGCGGACTCATGCACTGCAGCAAACAACGGCTCTATTCGA
>VAZG01000123.1 GCA_005885285.1 Alphaproteobacteria bacterium
GGCCAAGGCCAGTCTGAGTTACGCGCTCGGCCGCCTGCAGCCGACCGACCGCTTCAACGTGATCCGCTTCGACGACACCATGGACGTGCTGTTCCCAACCTCGGTGCCGGCGGATGCCGGTCATCTCGGTCGCGCCACCGCGTTCGTGAACGCGTTGCAGGCCGCCGGCGGGACGGAAATGGTGCCGGCGATGCGCGCCGCGCTGACCGATACCGCCGGCAGCGATGCCAATACGGTTCGTCAGGTGGTGTTCCTCACCGACGGCGCCATCGGCAACGAGCAGCAGCTGTTCGAAACCATTACCGCGATGCGCGGCCGCTCGCGCGTGTTCATGGTCGGCATCGGTTCGGCGCCGAACACCTACCTGATGACGCGCGCCGCCGAACTTGGCCGCGGCGCCTTTACCCATATCGGCTCGGTCGATCAGGTCGAGGAGCGCATGCGCGGCCTGTTCGCCAAGCTCGAGAATCCCGCGGTGACCGGCCTCTCCGTGAAATTCTCCGACGCGAGCGCCGACGTCACACCCGCTGTGATCCCCGACGTCTATCACGACGAGCCGCTGGTGCTGGCGGCAAGGCTCGACAAGCTTGCCGGCTCGGTCGAGATCAAGGGACGCATCGGCGACCGGCCATGGGTCGTGACGCTGCCGCTCAAGAACGCGGCAGACGGCAAAGGCCTGTCCAAGTTGTGGGCGCGCCGCAAGATCAGCGATGCCGAAGTCGCGCGCACCACGCGCCAGGCGAGCCCGGAGGATGCCGACAAAACGATCCTGGCACTGGCGCTGGAGCATCAGTTGGTGACCCGGCTGACCAGCCTGGTCGCCGTCGACAAAACTCCGAGCCGACCCGACGGCGAGCCGCTCAAGCTCACCGAGCTACCGCTCAACCTGCCGGCGGGGTGGGATTTCGCCAAGGTGTTCGGCGAGCGCCCGCAATTGCCGTCGCCGCCGACCGATCGGCGCGCCGATGCCGGCGATGCACGCCTTCACTTCGCGGCGATGAAGCATCAGCTTCCCATGGTCACCCCTCAGCCCGCCACGGTCATGCTGCCAAAGACCGCGACCGACGCCGAACTGAAGATGATCGCAGGCCTCATCCTGCTGGCGCTCAGCTTGATGCTTGTGTTCAGCCGCCGTCAGACGTTTGCGCGTTGACGCCGGATGAAAGGAGGAGACGCCCCACCTCCTCCTTTTGAGAGCGCGCGCGGCCTTCCGTCCCCCCAGGGCCGCGCGCGCGATTTTTTCAGGAGAATCGCAGATGGCAGTGAATTTGCTCCGACGCTCGCCGCACGAGCTCCCTCGCCCCGCTCTTCGCGGGGAGAGGGTTGGGGTGAGGGGCTCTTTCGCCATCACCGGTCTTGCGGAGAATCCCCCTCACCCGGATCGCAAGAGCGATCCGACCTCTCCCCGCACGCGGGGAGAGGTGAAAACCACCTCGATGCCCCGCTTCACCATCCCTCTCCTACTCGCGCTTGCCGGCCTTACTCTGTTCGGCCAAGGCGCCTACATCCACGCCAAGGCGGCGCTCGCACAGGTTCTGCTGGAGCGCGCATTCAAGCAAAACATCACCACCGGCCGCGAGACAAAACCGTGGGCCTGGGCCGATACCTGGCCGGTCGCGCGGATCGAGGTGAAGCGCCTCAACGCCAGCGCCATCGTGCTCGCCGGCTCGAGCGGCCAGGCGCTCGCGTTCGGCCCGGGCCATGTCGAGCTGACGGCGGACGCCGGCGAGCGCGGCGTCGCCGTCTATTCCGCGCACCGCGATACGCATTTTCGTTTTCTGAAGGATGTCGCCATCGGCGACGAGATCGAGATCACCCGAAGCGACAGCAAGCACTTCCGCTACCGAACCGACGCCACTTCGATCGTACGTTTCGATGCTTCAGGGATCGATCCCCTGACCGATCGATATGAGCTGGTGCTGTCGACCTGCTGGCCGTTCGATGCACTGACGGGCGGCCCGGAACGCTACCTTGTGCATGCCACTATGATAGGGCCCGAATGACAGGGCCCAATTCCTGATCTTGCATGGAACAGACGCCGGACTATTTGAATTCTACCAACCGCGTGAGACGCGCCAACCGGCGACAATCGAATACTTAAGTCGGCGAGACCATGGATTCCCAGGTTCATTACCTGCCGCTGACACCAGGATTGTTTTCGATCCTGGTGCTTTTGTTCGCTGGGCTGATTATCCTGATTCAGCTTCGCATTCTGCGCTATGCCTATATGCGGCTTGGCGTCGGACCGGGTGTCGCGCTGCTGCTGCTGTTCGGCTCGTTGATTGGCAGCTACTTCAATATTCCGATCACGATCTTGCCCGGAAAGACCGTGAGGTCCGGGGAAATCGTTGATTTCTTCGGCATGCGTTATGTGGTGCCAATCATCACATCGTCCGGTACGGTGCTTGCGGTGAATGTCGGCGGCGCGGTGATTCCGACGTTGATGTCCACCTATCTGATGTTGCGTTATCAGCTCTGGCTTAAGGCTACGATCGCCGTGGTGGTGATCGCCTTTGTCATCCATTCCATGGCGACCCCGGTACCCGGGATCGGCATCGCGGTGCCGGTCTTTGTGCCGGTTGTGACCACGGCCATCCTGGCGTTCATCCTCTCGCGCGAATACGCCGCCCCATTGGCCTATATCGGCGGCTCGATGGGGACGCTGATCGGCGCCGACCTGCTCAACCTCGGCACCATTGGCAGCCTGGGCGCGCCCGTCGCCTCGATCGGCGGCGCCGGTACATTCGACGGCATCTTCCTCACCGGAATTCTCGCCGTCCTGCTCGCCGGGATCGCATCGCCGTCGCGTCCGCGAACGGCGTGGTAGCGGCAAGTCATGACTGCTATTGCGTAGCGCGAGTTGCCACCCTCCTCAACTCTCAATAAAAGCAGGGAAAACGCACGCTGCGCTCGCCGCGATCGCAAGGAAACGACAGGGCAAGGGTACAATTTGATGGAAGCTCAGGTCCGCGCAATGTCGGTTTCATCCCGGTCGGTTTCATCCGGCAAATGGTCGCCCCCGCCGGACGTGAGCGATATCGTCAAGCGCATTCATGCGATGCTGCATCCGCGCAATATCGTGCTGGTCGGCGCGACCGACAAGCCGGGCAACTATGCCGAGCGCATCTGGAACAACCTGATCAAGTACCAGTACGAAGGCGGTCTCTATCCGGTCAACGCCAAGCGCGAAACGATCTGGGGCGTGCCCTGCTACAAGGATTTTTCAAGCCTGCCGGAGAAGCCGGACCACGTGCTGGTGCTGGTGCCGGCGCGCTTTGCCGTGCAGGTCATCCGCGACGCGGCCGCCGCCGGCGCGCGCTCGGCGACCATTGTCACCTCAGGCTTTTCCGAATTGCAGGACGCGGAAAGCCAGAAGCTCGCCGTCGAGCTCCAGCAGGCGATACGCGAGACTGGGCTTGCGGTGACCGGGCCGAACTGTCTCGGCAATCTCAGCGCGGGTGAAAAGCTGTTCACCAATATCGACGATCGCATCGTCACCATGGAAGCCGGATCGGTGGCGATCGCCGGTCAATCCGGCGCCATCGTGATGGCGATCCGCCAGGCGCTGGAGGATCGCGGCGTCGGCGTCGGTTACATGGTCACGACCGGCAATGAAGCCGGCCTCGAGACGCCCGATCTGATGACTTACTTCGCGGCCGATCCGAGCATTCGCGTCATCGTGGTTTATCTCGAGGGCGTGCGAAACACCAAAGTGTTTCGCGAGGCCTGCAAGGCCGCGCGCGCCGCCGGCAAGCCTGTGATCGCGCTCAAGCTCGGCGCCTCCGAGGGCGGACGGGCAGCGGCGATGGCGCATACCGGCGCACTCGCCGGCTCGATCGAGACCTTCGATGCGATCTCGACGCGCGAAGGCGTGATCCGCGTGCGCGGGCTTGATGAGCTGATCGAGACCACCGAGTGCTTCGTGCACTCGGAGCCGCCGAAAGGTGGGCGGCTTGCCGCCGTGACGTTGTCGGGCGGCAAGCGCGGGCTCCTGATCGACGCATTCTATTCGGCCGGTCTGAATTTCGCGCCGCTCGGCCAAAGTGCCAGCGAGAAGCTGGCAAAAATGCTCGGTCCGGGCTCGATCGTCGGCAATCCGCTCGATGCCGGATTTGCCGCCGTGGTCGATCCGTCGGTCTACATGCAATCAATCAAGATCATGATCGACGATCCCGACACCGACATCGTCATCATCGATTCGGAACTGCCGAAGGCGCCGCATGAACTGCGCGAACGCAGTTTGCGCGCCGTCAACGAGATGGCCGGCCATGCCAACAAGCCGGTGATCTATATCAGCGCGATGTCCATTGGGTTTACCGAGTTCACCAAGGGTCTGCGCAAGTCGCTGCCGAACATCGCGGTCCTGCAGGGCATGGACCGCGCGGTCGGCGCCATCAAGTCGCTGATCGAATATACCTCCCTGCGCAAGGAAGTGCCCGATATCGTCTCAAGCTCCAGCGCTTCCGCGCGCGCACTACTAGAGAGGGCGCTGAAGAGCGCCAAGGGCGCTGCGCTCGACGAGGTCGCGTCCAAGAAGCTGCTCAGGGCTTACGGCATCCCGGTCTCCAGGGAAGAGGTCACCCGGAGCGCGGCAGGCGCCGTGAAGATCGCCAAGAAAATCGGCTTTCCGGTTGTCGCCAAGGCCGTCAGCGCGGATATCCTGCACAAGTCCGACATCGGCGGCGTGGTGCTGAACCTCAATAGCGCCGCTGAGGTCAGACAAGCGTTCAGCGACATCACCGCGCGGGTGACGAAATTAAGGAACAAGCCCAAACTGGAAGGCATCCTGATCGCCCAGCAGGTCAAGGCCGATCTCGAGCTCGTGGTCGGCGCCTCGCTCGACGCCGAGATGGGTCCGGTGGTGTTGTTCGGCACCGGCGGCGTCGATATCGAATTGATCAAGGACGTCGCGCTATCCGGCGCACCGCTTGATGCCGCCGAGGCCAGGCAATTGATCGGCCGCACCAAGGCCGGCGTGAAAATCAAAGGTTACCGCGGCAAGCCGGCGCTGCACGAGGCGTCCGCGGTCAGAGCGCTGGTCGGCCTGTCCAATCTGATGGCAGATGCGGGCAACCGCATCGCCTCGATCGACGTCAATCCATTCCTGATCAACGCCAAGACCGGCGTCGCCGTCGACGCGCTGATCGTTCTCAACAACGCCGCCGCGAGAAGCGCGGCCGGGCATTGACGCTGGTATATGCGGATCGGCCCACTGATCTTGCACGACGGGCAAATTGCGCATGTGCGTCATGCGAAAATTGCCCGTCGTGTTAATCTGTCGCATGCGCCTGGCATTGCCGAAGACCCCAAATCAGCGCCATCCTCTGCGCGTCCCGCCTCGATAAGAGGGGCGTTGGCCATCGTCACGAACGTTGGGCGGGATGCGGTGGACGCTTTGGCTTTC
Source organism: Alphaproteobacteria bacterium (assembly GCA_005885285.1). Classification (GTDB taxonomy): domain Bacteria; phylum Pseudomonadota; class Alphaproteobacteria; order Rhizobiales; family Xanthobacteraceae; genus Bradyrhizobium. Next base: position 5,405 of record VAZG01000123.1, read on the forward strand.
GCAAGACGAGCGAAGCTTAAGGCGGACGGCAAAGCCGTGTGGTCCTGACGCCCCGACGCTGGCGTCAAGTCTGCGGGTAGCGATCCGCAGGCGACGGTGGCAAGAAAGCCCGGTCGCCGAGGAGAGCGCGGAATAAGCCGTAAACCATTGCGCAGGGAAGGTCGGATTGTTTCGGCGAACCTGTGGCGACTACGCTCGTGCGCGTTTTTTTGCGTGCGAGGCTGCGGGTGCTTGCTGAGCACCCGGCTTTCCCTGCGCCCTCTGCCATCGAGGGTGATCCATGCAGAGCCCGGGCAAAATCACGCCGCGGGACCGTGGAGGCACGTCCCTCCGCTAAGGCAAAGCGGACAGGCTACGCTCCGGCCCATAACGGCATCCAAGAGTGCCTGCTACCAAGTCACTTTGTCTGGGAGGACAGAATGGGTATCCTGCAACGGTCCTGGCCGGTCGATCGGCGGACACTTTTAAAGTCCAGCGCCGCGATTGCTGCGGTGCAATTTTCTTCCCCTTTTATTATCAAGGCCCGCGGCGAAACGCCTGTTAGAATTGGGCTGGTCGATCCACTGACGGGCGTCTATGCCGCGATCGCCCAGAACGAAGTGGTCGGCGCCAAATACGCCCTTGAGGAGATCAACAAGAAGGGCGGCATTCTCGGCCGTCCGGTCGAGCTTCTGGTCGAGGACTCCGCCAACGATGTCGGCACCGGCGTGCAGAAGACGCGCAAGCTGATCGAACGCGACCAGGTCAGCTTCATCATCGGTGACGTCAATTCCGGCATCGCGATCGCGATGGCGCAGGTCACCAGCGAAAAAAAGGTGCTGCACGTCGTCTCGGGCGGACACACCGATGCGGTCACCGGCTCGGGCTGCTCGTGGAACGTGTTCCGTGTCTGCAACTCCACCACCATGGACGCCAATGCGATCGCCGCCACGCTGATCGAGAAGTTCGGCAAGAAATGGTACTTCCTCACCCCCGACTACGCCTATGGCCACTCGGTCCAGGCCGGCTTTGAAAAGGTCCTGAAAGCCGCGGGAGGCACCTCGGCCGGCTCCCTCGTTCCGTTGGGCACGCCGGATTATTCGTCCTACCTGATCCAGGCCAAGGCCTATGGCCCGCAGGTCTTGATCAATGTGATGGGCGGCGGCGATCAGGTCTCGAGCCTGAAGCAATTCGTGCAGTTTGGCCTCGACAAGCAGATGGCGGTCGGCGGCGCGTTGTTCGAGCTGGAGAGCATCCGCGCCGTGCCCGATGCCGCGCGCGTCGGATGGTGGACCATGGAATGGTGGTGGGATCAGCCGGGCGTGCCGCATGTCGCGGAATTCAATGCGGCGATCAAGAAAATTACGGGCAACGCGGCTACCGCGCGCAACTGGTTCGGCTATGCGTCGGTACAGACGCTGGCGCTGATCGCCAACCAGGAGAAGTCGCTCGATGCGATCAAGCTCGCGCACGCGCTTTCCGGATTCAAGCTGCCACCGGAGATTGCCTTGCAGCCCGGCGCACCGGAGTATCGCGCCGGCGACCACGAATTGATGAGCACCGTGTTCGTCGGCGAGGCGCACCCGCCCCAGGGCGATCCTGACAATATGTTCACGATCAAGAACCCCGTGCCCGGCGAAAAGGCCGCGGGGCCGGTGGAGGCCACCGGCTGCAAGATGCAGTGGCCGGCCTGATGCAGAAACGTGAGACCGTTCTTGCGAGCCGACGGGCCGCGCGGATGCGCGCACCGTTGGCTCCTCGCAATGACGAATGAAGAAAAACAACGATCCCTCGAGGAGAACGCATGACATCGTCAATTTTCAATCTGAGATTCGATCGCCGCAAACTTCTAAAAGGCACCGCGGCGCTGGGCGCATTGCAGGTGGCGTCGCCTTTCATTATCCAGGCGCGCGGCGAGACGCCGATCAAGATCGGCATGGTCGATCCTCTCACCGGCGTCTACGCGGCGCCCGCCGGCAACGAAGTGATGGGCGCCAAGCTCGCGGTCGAACAGATCAACGCCAAAGGCGGCATGCTCGGACGCCAGGTCGAGTTGCTGGTGGAGGATTCCGCCAATGACGTCGGCACCGGCGTGCAGAAGGCGCGCAAGCTGATCGAACGCGACCAGGTCAACTTCATCATCGGCGACGTCAACTCAGGCATCGCGGCTGCGATCGCCCAGGTCACCGCGGAAAAGAAGATCCTGCACATCGTGTCCGGCGGCCACACCGATTCGATCACCGGCAAGGATTGCAAGTGGAATGTGTTCCGCGTTTGCAACACGACGCGGATGGAAGCCAATTCGGTGTCGAATGTCTTGTTTTCCAAGTATGGCAAGAAATGGCACTTCATCACGCCCGATTACGCCTTCGGCCATACGCTCTATGACGCCTGCACCGATGATCTGAAGAAGCTCGGCGGCACCGTCACCGGCAACGAGCTGACGCCGCTCGGCACCACGGATTTCTCCGCCTATCTGATCAAGGCGCGCGCAGCCAGCCCGGACGTGCTGATCCTTTTGGTACAGGGCTCCGACATGATCAACTGCCTCAAGCAGGTGGTGCAGTTCGGCCTCAACAAGCAAATCCACGTGGCGGGGACGCAGCAGGAGCTGGAATCGCTGGCGGCACTGCCGCCGGAAGCGCGCGTCGGTGTCTGGATGTTCGAATGGTATTGGAAGCAGCCGGGCGTTCCCGGCGTCGAAAAATTCGTCGCCGATATCCGAAAGGTCAACAACGGCAACGTGCCGACCGCGCGGCACTGGTTCGGCTACACCTCGGCGATGAGCTTTGCGCTGGTCGCGAACAAGGAGAAGACGACCGACGCGGTGAAGCTCGCAGCCGCGCTGGAGAACTTTGAATTGCCCGACGACGTCAAGCTGCAGCCGAACAAGGTCTATTACCGCAAGGGCGATCACCAGTTGATGACATCAGCCTTTGTCGGCGAGGCGCAGTCCAAGGGCAAGGACGATCCGGAAGATCTCTACCGCGTCGATGAAGTCGTCCCGGGCGACAAGACCGCACCCGCGGTGAGCGAAACCGGCTGCACGATTCAGTGGCCGGCATAATGTAAAGTCGGCTATTGCTGGATCCGGGGGGCGTGATGCCTCCCGGATCAGATTCACGTATTTCCCATCCGGTGAATGATGACGCAGCTTCTCCTGTTCAATGTCACCAACGGGCTCATTATCGGCGCCTTCTACGTGCTGATGGCGCTCGGCCTTTCGCTGATTCTCAACCTGAGCAACGTCATCAATTTCGCCCATGGCGGATTCCTCGTGATCGGCGGCTACATCGCCTACACGATCACGCCCTATATCGGCTTTTGGGGTGCGCTGCTGCTGGCGCCGCCGCTCACCGCCATCATCGGGCTCGCAGTCGAACGCGTGCTGATCCGCCCGCTCTATGGGCGCGATCCACTCTATAGCCTGCTGCTTACGTTCGGCCTGGCCTTCATGATCGAGGACGGCACCCGTTTCATCTGGGGCCCGCAGGGCAAGCCGGTCACCATCCCGGCCTTTCTGGCGCAACCGTTGAGCAACGATCTGTTCTTCATCACCGGCTATCGCCTGTTCATGGTGGTGGTGGTGATGATCGCGGTGGCGTTGTTGTTCCTGCTGTTGCGCTATACCCGCCTCGGCGTTCGCATCCGTGCCGGCACGCTCGATCTGGAGACGGTCGCGGCACTCGGGATCAATGTGGGGATGCTGCGCTCGCTCAACTTCGCGGTCGGAATTTTTCTGGCCGGCCTTTCCGGCGTGCTGGCGGCAGGGCAACTCGGTCTTGAACCCACCATGGGCACCGGACTTTTGATGCCGAGCTTCATCGCCATCATCGTCGGCGGTATCGGCAGCCTGCCGGGCACGTTGGTAGGCGGTCTTTTGATCGGCGTGGCCTCAGGCGTCACGGCCGTGTTTTTCCCGGCCGCCAGCGAGGCCGTGATCTACGTCATGATGGCGGTGATCCTCTTGACCCGCCCGCGCGGATTATTCGGTGAAGAAGGAATGATGAGTTGAAAGCCGAACACACCCGCAAGCTGATCGTGCTGGCCGCGATCTGGGTGGCGCTATTGCTCGCGCCCTATTGGATGGCGCCGCTCGGCGGCTATACCGCGCTCGCGACCCGCGTCCTGGTGCTGGGCCTTGCCGCGATGTCGCTGAATTTCCTGTTGGGATTCACCGGTGTGCTGTCGTTCGGCCACGCCGCCTATTTCGGCCTCGGCGCCTATGGCGCCGGGCTGACGCTGAAATTTCTGGCGCTAAGCACGCCGCTCGCCCTTGTCGCGGGCATGCTGCTCGGCGGCCTCTGCGGCGCGATCCTTGGGCTGCTCATCGTGCGGCGGCGCGGGGTCTATTTCGCCATGGTGACGATCGCGTTCGGGCAGGTGTTCTACTACATCGCGTTCCAGTGGAGCTCGCTGACCGGCGGCGACGACGGCTTGCGCGGCTTCTCGCGCCAACCGATCGATTTCGGCGCCTTCAAGCTCGACATTCTCTCCAGCGCCAACAGCTTCTATTATTTCGTGCTGTTTTGCTTTGCGCTCGCCGTCGGCGTCATGGGATTCATCCTGCGCTCGCCGTTCGGCCGCACCATGATCGCGATCCGCGAGAACGAGCGCCGCTCCCGCTTCCTCGGCATCCCCGTGGAGCGCCACATCTGGATCGCATTCACGCTGTCCTGCTTCTTCATGGGCTTTGCGGGCGCGCTTTATGCGCTGGTCAACAACTTCGCCGATCCGCGGGGGCTGCATTACAGCCAGTCCGGCGATTTCGTGATGATGGCGGTGATGGGCGGCATGCGCTCTTTCTGGGGCCCGCTGTTAGGGGCCACCGTGTTCGTGGTGCTGCAGGATTACCTGTCGAGCGTCACGGTGAACTGGATGTCGTTCGTGGGCCTGTTGTTCGTCCTGGTGGTGCTGTTCTTCCCGCGCGGGCTGCTTGGCTTCTTTCAACGGAGCAAGGCATGAACGTTCTCGAGATCAACAACGTCACCAAGCGGTTCGGCAATCTGGTCGCGGTGCGCGACGTCTCGCTCAACGTGGCGCGGGGCGAGCTGTGCGCGATCATCGGGCCGAACGGCGCCGGCAAGACGACGTTCTTCAACCTGATCTCAGGATATTTTCCGCCGACCTCGGGCTCGATCAGTTTCGATGGCCAGGACATCACCCGGCTTGCGACCCACGAGCGCGTCAAGCGCGGCATGGCGCGAACCTTTCAGATCACCGAGATCTTTCCCGAGCTTAACGTGTTCGAAAACGTCCGGATCGCCGCCGAGGTGGCTGGCGGCTACCGCTTGCGGCCCTGGATCAATCGCGCGGAAGCCGCGAAAATCCACCAGCACGTCGAGGATACGCTCAAGCTGGTTGGCCTGGAGACCAAGACCAATCGGCTGGTCGGCGAACTCTCGCATGGCGACCAGCGGGCCGCTGAAATCGCCATGGCGCTGTCGCTAAAACCGCATCTGTTGCTGCTCGACGAGCCGACCGCCGGGATGGGCGACCAGGAAACCTACCAGATCACCCAGCTGATCCGCCGGCTGCACCGCGATAGCAATTACACCATCGTGCTGATCGAGCACGACATGCGGGTGGTGTTTCATCTCGCCGATCGCATCTGCGTGCTCGACCAGGGCAGAATGCTGGCGCAGGGCACTCCCAAGGAAATCGCTGCCAACGAGGCCGTTCAGGCCGCCTATCTGGGCACCGCCGCATGACATCCGCACTATCAGCCGAAGGCCTGCACACCTATTACGGCAAGAGCCATATCCTGCATGGCGTCAGCCTAGAGGTCGCCGATGGCCGGATCACCGCGCTGCTCGGGCGCAATGGCGCCGGCAAGACCACGACGCTGCGCAGCCTGATGGGCCTGACGCCGGCGCGCGAGGGCAAGATCACGATTCTAGGTGAGGACACCACGCGTTGGCCGACCTTTCGCATCGCCGCCCACGGCGTCGGCTATGTGCCCGAAGGCCGGCGCATCTTCGCCAATCTCAGCGTCGAGGAAAATCTCAAAGTGCCGCTCGAGCGCGGCGGCCCCTGGACCATCGAGCGGATCTACAAGCTTTTCCCGCGCCTGGCCGAGCGCAAGCAGAACCGCGGCCGCCAGCTCTCCGGGGGCGAGCAGGAGATGCTGTCGATCGCGCGCGCGCTCTTGCTCAATCCGCGGCTGTTGATCCTCGATGAGCCGTCGCAGGGATTGGCGCCGCTGATCGTGCGCGAGGTGTTTCGCATCGTCCAGCAGATGAAGGCCGAGGGGATTTCGGTCCTCCTGGTCGAGCAGAACGCGCGGATGAGCCTGGAAATCGCCGACGACGCTTATGTGCTGGATGACGGGGCCGTCGTCTATTCCGGCACGGCGCGCGAACTTGCCGCCGACGACGCCCGTGTCCGCGCGCTTGCCGGCACCAGCGCCGAGGAATGGACGCTGACGTGAGACTGCGGCTACGCGCGATAGGCGGTCTTGCCGGTGCCGCGGTAAAGCACCTTGACCTGCTCCTCGGAAACCATCTTGTGAAACGCCAGGGCCTCGGGCTCGAGGTCGCGTTTGGGCACATGCGCCGGCTCGAAGTTGCGATAGGTGTCCTTGCCGCGCACCAGCGTGGCCCAATCCCGTTGACCCACGGCCTGCTTGAGGCGGGTGGGGATGTAACGGATGGCGAGCCCGATGCGGCGTTCATCGGAGCGGTTCGGCTCCGATCCGTGGAACAGCAGCACATGATGCAGCGAGGCCTGGCCCGGCTTCAATTCGACGTGGACGGCCTGCGTCTCATCAACCTCGACCGCGATCTCCTGGCCGCGGGTGAGCAGATTGTTCTGGTCGAATGTGTCCTCGTGCTTCACTTGGCTCTTGTGCGTTCCGGCGATGAACTTCATGCAGCCCGAAATCCTGTTGGCCGGCGACATCGCGATCCAGGCGGTGGCGACGTCGGAGGAGCTCAAGCCCCAATAGGTGGCGTCCTGATGCCAGGATACGAAGCCGGGATCATGGGCCTCCTTGATGAAGAAGCTGGTGTTCCAGCACAGGATATCCGGTCCCAGCAGATCCTCGACGGCGTCCAGGATCGTGGGATGGCGGATCATATCGTCGATCCACGGGAACAGCACGTGGCTGCGGTGACGTATCTCGGCCTTGATCGGGCCTCCGCTTGCGGCTTCATACTCCTCGAGCTTGCGGCGAAAGCCGGCCACTTCACCGGCGCTCAGCGCATCGATCGGAAAATGGTAGCCGCGGTCGCGATAGCGGGCGATCTGCTCCTCGTTCAGCAATTTGGGCACTCGATTTTCCTCCGTTGCTCCTGTTTTGCCTTAGGCGGCAGAGCTTGCAGCAAGCGTGGCGCCGGCGCCCGGTGCTGTCAAGCAGCGGCAATTGCGCTCTGCGCAGGTCGGCATTTAGCTTTTTTTCGTTGGGCTTTGCCCATACAATCAGGGCATGCGGGCCACCAACCTGATGATCGGAACCACGACGCTTGCGGTGATCGCCGCGGGGTTCACGGGTTTTCTCGCCTTCCAGAAAATCCGCAGCGTGCAGGCGCGAAGTCCGCTCCGCATCGTGTTCGACGGCGGCTCCGCGAGCGGACTGCGCCGGGGCGGCAGCGTGAACTTCGACGGCATCCAGGCTGGCGAAATCACGTCGATCAAGCTGGAAAGCCCGCGCAAGATCGTCGCAGAGGTCGTGCTGGATAACAGCGCGCCGATCCGGAAAGATACCGTGGTTGGCATCGAGTTCCTGGGGCTGACCGGCGTCGCGGCGATCTCGCTGGTTGGCGGCGCTGCTGCAGCACCGCCGGTGCCGCTGGATCAAGACGGTGTTCCGATCCTGACCGCCGACCTTCACGATGTGGAGTCGATTCGCGATTCCCTGCACAGTGTCGACCGGCTTCTGATCAACAACGAGACGACGATCAAGGACGGATTGCTTTCGTTCGAGACCTATACCGCGTCATTGAAGAGCAAGGGCGAGGCGATCGACAGCGTGTTGGCAAAGGCTGATGCGGCCTTCGCCGGCATCGACAATGTCTTTACCAGGATCGACGGCGTCATGCCCGGTCTTGGCGCCGGTCAGACCGACGATCTGCTGCAGAAAGTGCAGACGATCCACGAACTCGCCGACAGCTTCGACAAGCGGTCGGGCGTGTTGATGGAGGAAGGAAGGCGCACACTGGTTGACATCAGTCAGGCCGCCGCCAGGATGGCCGGCAAACTCGGCGCCGCGGGCGAGGCCGTTGCGCCAGCGCCGCCGCGAAGACCGCAGCAGAAGCCGCATTGATGCCGGGGCTCGCCAAACTACAGAGCCGATCCCCATTGCCGTGCGGTCTGCAAGATCCAGTCGCGGTAGAGCGTGAGCGGCGTGACCCCGGTGAGGCCGCCGCAGCCGGCGCTGCCGTTCGGCCCGGTCGACCAGCTCATGACGCCGACGATGACGGGGCCGGATGGCTGGACCTCGAACACCGGCCCGCCGGAATCGCCGGTACATGCGCCAAGCCCCTCGCGCGTGCCTTGGCCAGCGGCATCGACCAGGCGAATTTGCAAGCTGCCGGGTTTGCCGGTGGCAACGAGGACCGCGGCACGAACGGTACCTCCGCTTTTGCCGTCGCCGCGCACGGTCACACCGATGCCCGCGATGGAGAATTTGGCGCCCGGAACAATTGGAAGCTGCGGTGTGCCGAGCACAGCGATCTTTTCTTTGGCCGGAGATTTGAGCTGCAACAGCGCAACGTCGGCCGTAGCGCGGTGCGCCAGCATCGCCTGCACGTTGAATTGTGGATGCCTGGCGACATTTTTTACGTCCTGCAATTGCGGCTGCCGGTCGGCGCCATATTCCACGATCTTGTATTCGGCACCTCCCTGCACGCAATGCGCCACCGTCAGCACCAGCGTCGGCGCGATCAACGCGCCGGAACAGAAATTGCCGCGCGAACCGACGATGGTGACGATGGTGCCGCTGATCTCCTCGGTCGACGACGCCGCACCACCGACGATGGCGTTGGCGGGGGTTGCGAGAAACAGCGCCGCCGCCGCGGCCATGCAGGACAATCGCTTCATCGCGGCAACAGATAGCCGCTGGCGCGGCGCTCGCCAAGCCACCGCTTGGACTGGCTTACGACAAGCGGCCATGCTAGCCGTCTGCAAAATGCGCAAAACGGCAGGGAATGATGATCGAGGCGGTGATCTGGGATTTCGGCGGGGTACTGACATCATCCCCGTTCGCGGCGTTCGCGCGATTTGAAGCAGAGCGCGGATTGCCGGCCGATATCATCCGCCGTACCAACGCCGCCAACCATCTCGAAAATGCCTGGGCGAAGTTCGAACGCGCCGAGGTCGATATCGAGGCATTCGATCAACTATTCGCAACCGAATCGCTGGCGCTCGGCGCGGAAGTGAGGGGCAAGGACGTGCTGCCGCTGCTGTTCGGCGATTTGCGGCCCGAGATGGTCGGGGCGCTCAAGCGCGTGAAGACGAAATTCAGGACCGGCTGCATCACCAATAACCTTCCCGCCAACGCGATCGGCAGCGCCGGCGGGCGCACGCTCTATATCGCCGAAGTAATGGCGCTGTTCGACCACGTCATCGAGTCCGCCAAGATCGGCTTGCGCAAGCCCGATCCGCGCATCTACCGGATGATGGTCGAGGCGCTCGCCGTCGATCCCAGGGCTTGCGTCTATCTCGATGATCTCGGCGTCAATCTGAAGCCGGCGCGCGAGATGGGCATGACCACGATCAAGGTGGCGAGTGCCGCGCAAGCCATCGCCGAGCTCGAAGCCGCAACGCGACTGCCGCTGCGTTAGGACTACTCGGCCGCCGCCGCGATCCGCTCGGGAAACGCGGCTGATAGTGCCTCGCGATTGGCGCTGAGCACGCCGCGCTCGGTGATCAACCCCGTCACCAGCCGCGCCGGCGTGACGTCGAAGCCATAATTTGCAACCGGCGAACCATCGGGCACGATCCGCACCGTTTCGATCCTTCCGTCCGCCGTGCGGCCGGTCATGTCGGTGACTTCTTCGGCGCCGCGCTGCTCGATCGGAATCTGGCTAATCCCATCCGCGACGCTGAAATCGATGGTCGGCGACGGCAACGCGACATAGAACGGCACGTTATTGTCATGCGCGGCGAGCGCCTTCAGGTAAGTGCCGATCTTGTTGCAGACGTCGCCATTGGCGGCGACCCGATCGGTGCCGACGATCACGAGATCGACCATGCCATGCTGCATCAGATGGCCGCCGGTATTGTCGGCAATAATCGTATGCGCCACGCCGTGGTGGCCAAGCTCCCAGGCCGTCAGCGAAGCGCCCTGATTGCGCGGCCTTGTCTCATCGACCCAGACATGGATCGCGTGACCTTGATCGTGCGCCAGATAGATTGGCGCCGTTGCCGTACCCCAATCGACGGTAGCGAGCCAACCGGCGTTGCAATGGGTCAGCACATTGACCGGTTCGCCCGGCTGCTTCTTGGCGGCGATCGCCTCGATCAGGGCAAGGCCGCATCTCGCGATGCCCTGGTTGATGTCGATATCCTGCTCGGAAATATCGGCAGCGCGGGCATAGGCTGCCGCCGCGCGCGCCGAAGGCGGCAGCGCTTGCAATACCGCGCGCATCTCGTCCAGCGCCCATTTCAGGTTGATCGCCGTCGGCCGCGTCGCGATCAGCAATTTATAGGCGCGATCGATCGCGGCATCGGAGGCGTGGGCCCGCATCGCCAGCGCCATTCCGTAGGCGGCGGTCGCGCCGATCAGCGGCGCCCCGCGCACCAGCATCGCGCGGATCGCGTCGGCCGCAGCCTCAACGGTCGCAAGCTGCGCGATGACGAATTCATGCGGCAGTTTGCGCTGGTCGATCGCGCCGACCGTCCAGCCGTCGGGCTCAAGCCAAATGCTGCGGAAGTGTTTTCCGTCGACTCGCATGACGCACTATTCTAGCCCAAACCTCAGCCGCGCAGTATCCTTGCCGCCACCGCGTCGAGCTTTTTCAAGAGTTCCGGGTCCCGCGCCTCCGGCGCCGTGATCAACGCCGTATCAAGCGCTCGGTCCGAGCCGACCGGACACGGCTCGTGCTCCCTCGGGAAATCCTTGGCCAACCGCGCCACCAGGCCCTTTGCCTTCTCGGCGTTCGACGCCAGGACCCGGATGATGTCCTGAACGGTGACGGCGTCATGGTCGGGGTGCCAGCAGTCGAAATCGGTCACCATCGCAACCGTTGCGTAGCAGATCTCCGCCTCACGGGCGAGTTTGGCCTCCGGCATATTGGTCATGCCGATCACGGAATAGCCGAGGTTCTTGTAGGTCATGCTTTCGGCATAGCTCGAAAATTGCGGGCCTTCCATGCAAAGATAGGTACCGCCACGCGCGATCGTGATGCCCTCGGCTTCAGCGGCGGCAGCAAGATGGATGCGCAACCGCGGCGATACCGGATGCGCCATCGATACATGAGCGACGCAGCCCTTGCCGAAGAACGAACTCTCGCGCCTGTAGGTGCGGTCGACGAACTGGTCGACCAGCACGAAGGTGCCGGGCGGCAACCCCTCGCTGAACGATCCGCAGGCCGACAGCGAGACCAGGTCGGTGACGCCGGCGCGTTTGAGCACGTCGATATTGGCGCGGTAGTTGATGTCGGATGGGGACAGCCGGTGGCCCTTGTCGTGGCGCGGCAGAAACACGATCGGCAGGCCTGAGATGGTGCCGCGTCGTACCGGCGCCGAAGGTACGCCCCAGGGGCTCGCGATCGTCTCCTCGCGCGCGTTCTCAAGCCCCGGCAGATCGTAAACACCGGAGCCTCCGATAATACCAAGCACCGCTTTCGCCATATCCGCTCCACCGCTTCGCTCATGGCCCGACCTGGCATGAGCGATTACCCATAGCTCGCTTTCGGAGCTATGCCAATTTTATGGGGTTTCGGAATGCGAATGCCGAGTTTTGGAGTCAAGCTGCCGGCGCGGCAGATGTTACATCTGCAACTCGACCATGTCGAACTCGCTCTTGGCAGTGCCGCATACCGGACAAATCCAATCATCTGGAATGTCGACCCATCGGGTGCCGGGCGCGAGGCCTTCATCCGGGTCACCCTTTTCCTCGTCATAGATGTAGCCGCAGGTTCGGCACTGCCAGGATTTATAAGGCATGTCGCTCATCGGGATCGTCCTTGTTAGGGCGGCTTCCGGCAGGGCGTGACGTTATCTTACTCGTCAGATGTGTAGCAACAAACCGTTAGCGCAGCGGGGCGGCACTTCAGCGAACGTGGAATCGGGCCGCCAGCGGTGGCGCGGTTGCGAATCTGGGATAGACTTGACCTGGATCGCCGCGCGGGCGGCCCGCCGCGAGCCCTCACCCCGGAAAAGCGAATCCCCATGCCTGTTTCCGCTATCGCCCCGACCCTGGTAGACGAGACCGGCGAGCGTGACGCTCTTTCCGTTCTCAATTCCGTGTTCGGGCTATCAGCCTTTCGGGGCGCGCAACAACAGATTGTCGAGCATGTCACAGGCGGCGGCAATTGCCTGGTGCTGATGCCGACCGGCGGCGGCAAGTCACTGTGCTATCAACTGCCTTCACTGCTGCGTGAAGGCTGCGGCATCGTGGTGTCACCGCTGATCGCGCTGATGCGCGACCAGGTGGCGGGACTTCTGGAATCTGGCGTCAATGCGGCAGTGTTGAACTCGACGCTGTCGTTTGACGAAGCCTCGGAAGTCGAGCGGCGGCTGCTCGCCGGCGACCTTGACCTGCTCTACGTCGCGCCGGAGCGGCTGCTGACGCCGCGCTGCCTGTCCCTGCTCGG
>VAZG01000124.1 GCA_005885285.1 Alphaproteobacteria bacterium
GCGGTGGCGGCGGCGCGGGCAAGTTTTCGCACTTCATCGAATAGACCAGTTCGCCATTGGCGGTTCGCCCGATCGGAGCACAATTATCAGCGCGAGCGGCCGCGCTCTTCGTCTCCTTTGTCATCTCCTTGGGCGTCAACTTGGTTTGGGCCCAGGCGGGAGATACGATCAGCAGGAGGGCAAGCAATACTTTCTTCATCAGCCTCGCTCGCGAGAGATACTTTTCGCCGATTGGACCGGCTCGGGTGAAGCAAGCCTATTACATTCAGCCTGCCGACGCTGCTGAATATTTAGCCGAAAAGTAATTTGACCAAGAAATTTGCTCGCCGCTTCGTGAATTCGGCACCGTAATAATCCGAACGAGCCATCCTTATGTCGAGGGCTCGGCGCAAACTCACGAGACGCCACTCGCCTCGCAACAGAGCGCGCAAACAGCAGACAGGGAGACCTACCATGCGCAAGACAATCCTGACCATCCTGGGCGCGGCCGCACTCGCCGCCTCGTTCGTCCAAGTGGCCGCAGCCACCGAACGCCATCACGTGCGAAAGGTGGAACGCGCGCCGGTGAGCCAGCCGTACCGCAATTCCAACGCCTGGGTCGATCCCTACGCGCAGCCCAATTGGAGCTACGCGCAACCTGACTGGAGCTACGGGCAGTCGAATTGGTCGCGTTACGAAGGCGGCGCGATCTCGGCGCCAGCGGGTCACTAGAACAAGATGAGATTAGGTTGGATCGGAGCGGCATCGGAAGCGCGCTCCCTCGCCCCGCTCTTGCGGGGAGAGGGTTGGGGTGAGGGGCTTTTTCCACGCACCGAGCTCTTGGAGAGTCCCCCTCACCCGGCGCTACGCGCCGACCTCTCCCCGCAAGCGGGGCGAGGTGATACCGAATCCGCAGACTGACCGATTCAACAAAAACGCATCATACTCTAGGCGCGTAAGCCAACAAAAAGGGCCGGTCATGGCGACCGGCCTTTTCATTTCTCCTGCGCCCACTTACCCGACGGTTCCGCGGCGGCATCCGCGCAAGAACAACGCTGAGCAGGTCTTGGCACGGCGCTCAAGCTGGCCGCGTGTTGGCGGCGGCTTGTGGCCGAACATCACGTCACGCTGCGGTTGGAACACAAGCATGCCGAGCAGCATGCCGGCCGCCGCCTCGACATCGTCGAGGACGATCAGGCCGCGTTTGTGCTGCACAAGCAGCCATTCGGCCAGCGCCGCGACCGAGCGCCGCATCGCCTTGATGTAGAACGTCTCCGGGATGTCGGGGAACTTGTCGCTGTCCGCGAGGATCATGCGCTGAAGCGCGATGACCTCCGGGTCGAGCACAAGGTCGGCGCAAGCGAGCAGCGCATCGGGCAAGGCCGCCTCGATATCTCCCCCCTCGCAAGCGCGCAAACTGACGGTCGCAACGAACCGGTCGAGCCGATGCGTCACGGTTGCTTCGAACAGCGCCTTCTTGTCGGGAACGATGCGGTAAAGCGTTTTGGTCGAAACGCCGGCGCGCCGCGCCACACTCTCCATGCTGGTGGCGGCAAAGCCGCTCGCGGCGAATTCGTGCCGGGCTGCTTCAAGGATGAGGGCGCGGGTTTCTTCGTCGCACCGGACCTGGGGCCTTCCGCGGCTGCGGCGCCGTTCGACCGACTCGCTGCTGGTGGCCGGCCGGGTCTTTCTGGTTGTCGTCTGAGCCATGCTTTTAGATGATGCCTGTCATTCTATTGACAGTCCCAATATGGTGGCTATTTTGGAAAACGTCAAGTTTCCTAATTAACGCCCCGAGCCTTCGCCGAATTGTCGTTGGTTTACAGAGGGGTACACTAATAAGGAGCGCCGTTATGAGCCGCCATATCGTATCTCTCGAGGCCGAACGCCCGGTTCCGGCCGAAGTCGCCGAGGAGCTATTGCCAAGGCCGGACGCCAAGAACGAGGTGGCCATATCCGCCCCGCTTCCAACCGCACCGCTCGCGCGTAAGGGTGCGATCCGGCACATCCTGATGGCCGGCACCGCGGTGGCGCTGTTGGCCGGCGCGGCCTGGTACGGCTGGGACTACTGGACCGTCGGCCGTTATCTGGTCTCGACCGACGACGCCTATGTGAAGGCCGACAACACGACGATCGCGCCGAAAGTCTCCGGCTATCTCAGCGAAGTCCTGGTGGGGGACAACGAGCGCGTCGCGGCCGGCCAGATACTGGCACGGATCGACGACCGCGATTTCAAGGTAGCACTGGACCAGGCCAAGGCCGATGTCGCCGCGGCGGAGGCTGCGGTCACAAGCAAGCGGGCACAACTCGACGTCCAGCAGGCCGTGATCGCGGCGGCAAAGGCGACGATCGAGGTCGACACCGCGTCGCAGACCTTCGCGGGCCAAGAGAACAAGCGCTATACCGACCTGGCCGCCACCGGTTACGGCAGCGTGCAGAATGCGCAAGCCGCGCAGTCGCGCAACGCCAGCGCGCAGGCCGCGATCCTGCGCGACACCGCAAATCTTGCTTCGGCGCAGAAGCAGGTAGAACTGCTCAAGGCCGAGATCGCCCAGGCTACGGCCGCGGCGGCCCGCGCCTCCGCGCTGCAGCGGCAGGCCGAGCTCAATCTCGGCTACACCACGATCACAGCGCCGATCGACGGCATCGTCGGCAACCGCACGCTGCGCCCCGGTCAATTCGTGCAGGCCGGTACGCAACTGATGTCGCTGGTGCCGGCTGCCGGAGCCTACGTCGTTGCAAACTATAAGGAGACGCAGCTCACCGCCGTCCGCAAAGGGCAGCCGGTCGACGTCGCCGTCGATATGTTCCCCGGCCAAGTGGTGCATGGCCATGTCGACTCGCTCGCGCCCGCCAGCGGCCAGGAGTTTGCGCTGCTGCCGCCGGACAACGCCACCGGCAATTTCACCAAGGTGGTTCAGCGCATCCCGGTGAAGATCGCGCTCGACACTACCTCGATCGAATTGCGCCCCGGCATGTCAGTGATCCCGACCATCGAAACGCGGGCGCGAGCGAGCAATCCCACGCGTCAAGCTGCGGCACCGAAAATCGCCTACGCCGGCCCCGAGAGGTGATGCCATGTCGGACCTTGCTCTCTCGCCCTCGACGCCGGTGACGCTCGCCATCGGCAATCCATCGCAAAGCGCCCCGGCCGGTTCCAGTAGCGCCAGCCTCACTGTCTGGATTTCCGTATTCGCCGCCATGATCGGCGCATTCATGGCGATCCTGAACATCCAGATCACCAACGCCTCGCTGCTCAATATCGAGGGCGGCATCGGCACCGGCGTCGACAACGGCTCCTGGATCTCGACATCCTACCTGATCGGGGAGATCGTCGTCATTCCGCTCACGGATTACCTCTCTAGGGTATTTTCGTTCCGCAAAATCATCCTTGGCTTCGCCGCCCTGTTCGCGTTGTTCTCCGTGGCCTGTGCCTTCACCCATGATTTGCCGTCGATGATCGCGATGCGCGGACTGCAGGGATTTTTCGGCGGCGTACTGATCCCGATGGCGTTCACGCTGGTTTTTACCAAATTGCCGAAAGGCCAGCAGCCGATCGGCCTTGCAATGTTCTCGCTCGCCGTCACCTTTGCGCCGGCGATCGGGCCGACCATCGGCGGCTATCTCACCGAAAACTACGGCTGGCAGACCATCTTCTTCGTCAACGTGGTGCCGACCGCGGTGATGGTGACGACACTCTATTTCACGCTGGAGCGCCAGCCGATGCAGCTTGGCCTGCTCCGGGAGGGCGACTGGCTCGGCATTGCGACGATGGCGGTCGGGCTGTCAGCGCTGCAGGCCGTGCTGGAAGAAGGCAACAAAGACGACTGGTTCGGCTCGCCCTTCATCGTGCGATTGGCCGTAGTTGCCGTAGTTAGCCTTTCGCTGTTCATCTGGATCGAATTATCAGTAGAAAAGCCGCTGCTTCGGCTGCGGCTGTTGGCCCAGCGCAACTTCGGCATCGGCACGATCGCCGCGGTCTTCCTCGGCTTTGCGTTGTTCGGATCGGTCTATCTGCTGCCGGCCTATCTCGGTCAGGTGCAGCGCTACAATGCCGAGCAAATCGGCGCCGTACTGGCGTGGACCGGGCTGCCCCAGCTGCTCTTGATTCCGCTGGTGCCGAAGCTGATGCAGCGGTTCGATGCCCGCTACATCGCCGCTACCGGCCTGCTGCTGTTTGCCTATAGCTCCTTCATGAACATTGCGATGTCGCTCGACTATGCCGGCGACCAGCTCTTTATCCCCAACATCGTCCGCGCCGTCGGCCAGGCCTTGACGCTCGCTCCTTTAAGCGCCCTCTCGCTCGGCAGCGTCGCGCCGCAGGATGCAGCCGCGGCTTCCGGCATCTCCAACATGATGCGCAATCTCGGCGGCGCCATCGGCACCGCGGTGCTGGCGACCATCGTCACCAAGCGCGAGCAGTTCCATTCCAACATCATTGGCCAGTCCGTCGACCTCGGCCGCGAGGAGGTGCGCTCCCGGATCGCGCAGATGACAGACTATTTCATGGCCCATGGCGTGTCTGATCCGGCGGCGGCGCACCAGCAAGCCATCATCGCGCTCGGCAATGCGGTTAAGCGCCAGGCACTGGTGCTGGGCTTCAGCGATACGTTCGCCGTGATCGGCATCGTGCTCGTGCTTGCGGCGATCGCCATCATCTCGCTTCGGAAGGCGAGCGGAGGTTCCGCCGGCGGAGCGCACTGATGCTCATCTGAACGTAGGCGGCCAGCGGTGGACGAACAGCCGATCCTCGTATTTGCGCGCGAATTCCAATAGCGCTCTATCCTGATCTCTTGCGGCGATGATTACGCCTCACGTCCCCACACGAAGCGAGGCGCGCAGTTTTCGCAGACAAGCGATGACGGAAAGCGCGGTGATGAGGCCTGTCCTGGGATTTTCCGACGGGATATTTTCAATCGACATGGAAAAGCGCGCGGAATCGGAATCCACTTCGATTCGATGCACGTTGCGCTTCACGGTCGGATCCGCCCAAATCTGAACGCGAGTCCGGTCGGGGCCGATGCCGGCAAGCGACAGCGCCACCGCGACATTGAGATTGGCCGGAAATCCTTTCGCGGCCTGGCGCGCGGTACCGTCGAAGACTTTGAGCGGCTCGGTAATTCGCTCGATGTCGATGTTGTTCTCGACGATATAGGGAGCGCCGGCGAGGCCGCCGACGGGTTTACGGGTCACCATCTGCACCGAATGGATCGTTCCGACCGCGGCCGCCGTCACGGCATCGAGACCAATCAGCGCGCCGGTCGGCACCACGATCTGACCGCCGTTTTTCCCTGCAAGCTCGATCAGATCGTCGTTCTCGAGCAGCGCGCCGACGCTGAGCACAACGGCACATTTTCCGCATCCGACCACCGGCGCCACGATCGATCGGACGAGCTTGCTCGGCGCGCATTCGACCACGATGTCAGCGGCATCGGCGAGCGCCTCGATCGGCAGCACCGCAGGGACGGTTGTCAGCTCGGAGAGCCACGCGCGGTGCTTCTCGGCATTGCGAACCGACACAGCGGCTAGGGCCAATCCTTCAATCCCCTGGTCCAGCGCTTTCACGACCTTGGTGCCGATCGCACCGAGTCCTGCAACGGCAACCCGCATTTTTGGTGACCTTCTTGAATTCATAACCTGCGCGCCTCCTCGATTCCGTTGAATGGCATTCTGGCCGCGGCATGAGCCGTTGGTGTAATCCGTCCTGCCCAAATAGGCAGCACACTGACTAATTGCTTGTCTACCGGCACCTTAACACTTTGGCGAACAACGCACTTTTGCAACCGGCCGCGTGGCATACAAGTTGCGTATTGCCGGCCATGCAGTCGCGTCCCGTCCAGTTGAGCGTTCGCAACATCCGGAAATCCTTTTCCGGCAAGGCCGGCGAGATTGCCGTGCTTGACGACCTCTCGTTCGGCATCAACGAGTGCGATTTCGTCAGCATCATCGGGCCGAGCGGCTGCGGCAAGACCACCATCTTCAACATCATTGCCGGGCTGCTCGAACCCGATTCCGGCACGATGCAATACCGCGGCTCGGAGATCGAAAGCCTGCGCGGGCGCGTCGGCTACATGATGCAAAAGGACCTCTTGTTTCCATGGCGCACGGTGCTCGGCAATGTGCTGCTTGGTCTGGAGACCCGCGGCATCGATCGCGCGGAAGCCGAAGGCAAGGCCCGGGAGTACCTCAAAGGCTTCGGCCTGTCCGGCTTCGAGAACGCCTATCCCAAGACCTTGTCGGGAGGAATGCGGCAGCGCGTTGCGCTGATCCGAACCCTGATCATGGATCCGGACATCCTGTTGCTCGACGAGCCGTTCTCCGCGCTGGACTACCAGACGCGGCTCTATCTCGAAGGCGTGCTGAAGGACGCGGTGGAGACCTACAACAAGACCGTCATTCTGGTGACGCACGATATCGACGAGGCCGTTGCATTGTCGAAACGCGTGATCGTGCTCAGCGGGCGTCCCGCCCGCGTGAAGGTCGTGCACGACATCGACCTATCAGCGACATCGCCGATCGCGGCCCGCAGCGATGCCAGGTTCTCCGGCTACTTCCACGCGCTCTGCGCCGAACTCGACATCCAGACGGAGAAGACCGCGTGACCATTACCATGCCCGATGCAACTCCTCTGCCGAAGCGCAAACCGAGCGCCGCGCGGCGCCGACCCCATTTCAACACTCCGCTCGGCCGCGCGACGCTGCAAGCGCTCGCGGTCGTCGGCTTCTTCGCGCTGTGGGAACTGGGCGTCAGGATGGGGTGGATTTCAGCCTTCCTGGTCGGCTCTCCCTTTGGAATTTTTGCGGTCGGATACAAGATGATCGCAAGCGGCGAGCTGCTGTCGGACACTTGGTTCACGCTGTTCGAGGCTATCCTCGGTTTCGTGATCGGCACCATCGTCGGATCGCTGATGGGGCTCGCGCTGTGGTATTCGGTGTTTGTGGCGCGGCTGGTCGAGCCTTTCATCGTCGCCATCAACAGCGTGCCAAAGATCGCGCTGGCGCCGATCGTCGTGTTGTGGTTCGGCACCGGGCTCGTTTCCAAGGTCGCGCTATCGGTATCGCTCACGGCGATCGTCGCGTTGATCGCGGCCTATCAGGCCGCTAAGGACGCCGATGTCGATCTGCAGTCATTGCTGATCTCGATGGGCGCGGACAAGCATCAGGTTTTCTTCAAGGCCGTGGTGCCCTCGACGCTGCCGTCTATCATCGCGACCTTCCGGATCAATATCGGCTTTGGCCTCGTCGGCGCCGTGGTCGGCGAATTCATTTCATCCCAGCGCGGACTTGGCCACCTGATCTACACCGCTTCCAGCCTGTACGATCTCAATACGGTCTGGGTCGGATTATTCACGCTGATGATCATGGGGTTCGTCCTTTACTACGTCATCGACATGATCGAGCGGACAAGCCTGCCCTGGAAACAATCGAACACCACCCATCAGGTGCAAGTCTAGAAATCCAAGTCTAGAAATGTCGCACATACGGAGACGTCAGATGTCCTTGTCTACGCGCATAGCCCGCGCTGCCGCGCTAATCTCGGTCCTGCTTGTCACGCCGGCGCTCGCCGAAGGCAAAAAGGTCACGCTGTCGCAAGCGTTCCAATCGATGCTGTATCTGCCGCTATATGTCGCGATCGACGAAGGCTTCTTCACCCAGCAAGGCCTCGACCTCACCAAGGAGACCGCCGGCGCGCCGACGGTCGCGCTTTCCGCCGTCATTTCCGGTAGTGCGCAGTTCTCGATCCATGGACCCGAATGGACAGCGATCGCGGCTTCCAAGGGTGCACCGGTCGACATCATCGCCAATGTCGTGAATGGGGCGGCGGTATGGATCGCGACCGCACCCGACTTCAAGTTCGCCGACATCAAGGACATCAAGGGCCAGAAGGTCGTGACCGGCCTGATGCCGACCACCAGCACGTCGCTGTTCATGAAGCTGCTCAAGGAAAATGGCATGGACGCCAAGACCGACGTCGAGATGATCCAGGTCGCGATCGGCAGCGAGCCCGGACCTTTCGTGGCCAAACAGGCCGACGTCGCCGTGATGTACGAGCCCGGCCTCGATCAAGCCGTCGCCAAAGGCATGAAGGTCGTTCTCGGATTTCCGAAGTTTTACGGCGCCTACGCTTTCTCGGCCGTGACCGCGCGCAACGACGTCGATCCCGATACCGCCCAGCGCGTGGTGAACGGCATGGAAATGGCGATGCGCTTCATGGCCAAGAACGAAGCGCGTACCGTGGAGATCGCCAAGAAGGAATTTCCGAACCTCGATCCGGCCGTGGTGGAGGCCGCCGTCAAGCGCATGCTCGCCGATGGCGTCTATCCGCCAAGCGTGGATATCACGGCAGATGCGCTGAAAGTATCGATGGATACCCAGATTGCGCTCGGCAATCTAGCTGCGCAGCCGGACTACAAGGCCTTCGTGGTGAAGAAATTCATCGAACCGGCGCTCGCCATGAAATAAAGCGCTCGCAGCGCTAAGCCGATATGTCGTTTCCGCTCTAGGCGGCGCCCATCTCAGCTTCTATCGTCGGCTACCAAACTGCCCGGGAACATGCCGACATGACCGACCCGACAACCGAGCGTCGCGCATCCGCATCCGATGCCGGGGTGCTCGAACTCCTGCGCCTGTTCCGCGGTCACGAGGCGGCGGCCGATCGATACGCCGCGGCGTGCCTGGAGAGAGCGAAGGCCATCGAGCCGCTGCTTAAGGCCTTCGAATATCTTCCTGTCGATACCACGCGGCGGCCGGGCCCGTTGTCGGGCATTCCGGTAGCGATCAAGGATATCATCGCAACCTCCGACATGCCGACCACGAACGGCTCGCCGGTCTACAAGGGCTACGTTCCGGATGCCGACGCCTGGGTCGTCGAACGACTGCGCAATCTAGGCGCCACGATCTTCGGCAAGACGGTATCGACCGAATTTGCCTGGCGGCATCCGGGACCAACGGTCAATCCTTGGAACAGCAACCATACGCCGGGCGGATCGTCATCGGGGTCGGCTGCGGCCGTCGCCGCCGGGATCGTACCGCTGGCGCTCGGCACGCAGACGCTTGGCTCGGTGATCCGGCCGGCGGCGTTCAACGGCGTCGTCGGCCTCAAGCCCAGCTTCGGCGCAATCCCGCGGATCGGCGTGCATCCCTTGAGCCCCTCGCTTGATCATGTCGGCTTCTTTGCCCGATGCGTCGACGATGTCGCACTGGCGCTCTCGTTGCTCGCAGGCTCAAGCGATGGCGACCCGCATGGCCGGCCACTTCCGGGCTTTCATGTCGACGTCCACAAAGGCCTGGCCCCCCTTAACCAGCCGCGTCTCGGCATCGTGCGTTTCGAGAAATGGTCGCGCGCGGAACTCGAGCAGCAAAAGGCATTTGAGGCCGCTACCGAAAAGCTGCGCGATGCCGGTGCGGTTTTGGAAGAGCTCGAACTATCCGAGCTCGATCACACCAACTGGAAGGCGATCAACGCCATTCTCGCCAGCGAAGCCGCCGTGATCTTCACCGATCTCGTCGCGGGTTACCCAGACCGCAGCAGCGATCATCTCAAATCGCTGGTGGAAAGCGGCAGGCTGGTCCCGGCCACCGACTACCTCGCAGCAAAGGCGCTACAGGAGAAATGGCGCAGTGCGCTCGATGCGGAAATATCCGGCTACGATGCGATCCTGACATTGCCGGCGTTCGGCGAGGCGCCGCTCGGCCTGCACTACACCGGCGATGCCGAATATTGTGCGCCGTGGACCTTGCTTGGCGTACCCGCCGTGACGCTTCCGGTTGGGTTCGGCAAGAGCGGCCTGCCGCTCGGGCTGCAGATCGTCGCGCCCTATCGGAGCGATCATCGGCTGCTCCAGACCGCCAAATGGATCGAGACTGTTCTGAAATTTGAGCCGGGCCGTCCAAAAGGCCTTCAAAGCCGAGGAATATCAAATATATTCGCCGCAAATGAGCAGGCCTAACGTTGTTCGAGGGCAGCTGCGGCCAATCCAAAGGGAGGCGCGACGTGGACGTGGCTGCTTCGGCGCGCAAACTTGGTTTCTGCATCGTGGCCGCTATGGCCGGGTACTGGGTAGAATCGGCTCTTGCCCTGGACCCGCGCTATCCGGACTGGCCATGCCAGCAATTAAAGGTGCCCGGGATTTCGATCGCGAATGTCTGGGCGGGTCCCCCGATCGACACAACCGACACCAAACCCATCGATGCGAACGAAGCCGAACTGGTTTCACGGCTCGCCGCTCGTCGCACGCCGATGGAGGACGCGCGGAAACTGATCGCGGACTATGTGGTTGGAACCGACGCGGAACGGCAGGAGAAAGCGAAGACGCTGTTCGCCGCGCTGTATACGACGCTCAACAGCCAGCGCGATCAGGTAATGAACGGGATCGAGCGCTTTTCCCACAAGCAGAAGGCAATGGCCGAGGGCATTCGCGAGCAAGCCCAGAAACTGCGGGAAGCGCAGGACAAGGCGCAGGAAAAGGCGACGGCCGACCAAGCGCAAAGCGAGCAGCTTGCGAACGAGCTTGCATGGCAGACGCGTATCTTTGAGGACCGGCGCAAATCGATCTCCTACGTATGCGACGTACCGGTCTTGATCGAAAAGCGATTATTCGACTTGGGAAGGGCGATCCAGGACGCCTTGAACGCCGATTCGTCCGGCAAATAGCGATTTCCGGACGGCCAAGGGGCTGATTGGTTTAATCGCCTGGGCGTGGTTCGGGCGTTGCATCATCCAGTGGCAGGCCGAAGGCCGACCAGCCATCGGTCCCTTCGGGGTACCACGCGACATCGGAATAGCCGAGCGCGAGCGCGCGCTTGGCGGCATTCCAGGACATCCAGCAATCGGTCAGGCAATAAACAACGACCTGCCTGGCGCGATCGCCATGGGTCGCTTTCGCAAGGCCCCTCGCGAAATAGTCGGCCATGCCGGGCGCGAGTTCGCCGTACCCGGTATCGGGCAACCAAATGCTGCCCGGGATATTGGGACGCGGCTTGTCGCGCCAGAGAGTACCTTCGGGCAAATTCCGCGGCCGTGGCGGCCGCGGCAACACGTCGACAAAGGACGCCAACCGGCCGCGCCAAATCCGTTCTGCCTCGTCGGTCCCGATGACCCTGGCGCCATGCAGGGTAGCAGGCGTCGGCGCGCGATAATCCTCGAGACGATAGCCCTCCGGCTCCGATAACTCAGCCGCTCGAGCCTGCAAGGCCAACGCGATCACCGCAAGCGCGAGGCAAACGGCGGTGTTGGTCATGGCGCTCTGGTCATGGCTGCCTGGACAGCGTCTCGGCGGTGATCGGTTTATCGGTCTCGTCAAGGATTGGGACGTTGTAACTGATCAACAGCTTGTTGATCTCGGCCTGGTTTTCCTTGATCAGCCGGCTGAGCGTGCGTTTCCATTCCTGATCCGACTGGCGCACGCCCATGCCGATCCGATAGGTCATCTGCGCGCCTGCCTTTTCCTTGACCAGCGGCACCACCACCAAGGGTGGATTGGCCCGCCCCGCATAGTAGCCCGCCATGGGTCCCCACAATATGCCGCAATCGATATCGCCCCGGGCAAGATCGTCCATCATGGCCTGGGCCGATGAATCGGTGCGGGTATCGACGAACAGCGGGTAGGATTTGGCGTGCGCCAAAAGCCCGTTCATCGCCATGTACGTGTTGGGGGGCGTCCTTGCGACAACGCCGATACGCTTATCCCTGAGTTTTGGATCGTCGATGGCGGTGACATCCTCAAGTCCGCTGCCGCGCTTGGTCACAAGCGCATAAGTCGTCCGGTAGTACGGGATCGTCGCCTGCGCCTGGTCGTCGCCAAGGGGGAATCCGATGATCACGTCGCAACGATAGGAGCCCAGCGTCATCCGGACAAAGCCCGTCGCCTGCGGGAAATAGGTATAGCTCAGCTTCTTGCCGAGCTTGGCGGCAAACAGCTCGGCGAGCTTGTTTTCAAAGCCCTCGCCCTTGTCGTTGGAGAACGGCATGTTGCGCGGATCGCCGCAGGCCCGGAACACGTCGGGGTCGACGAGTTCGAGCGACCCGGAATCGGTGCCCTGCGCGCGCGCGCCAAGTGGCCACGCGGCGGCCAGCCCGCACGCCAGGAGCCCTGCCAACGATGCGAGCGCCAGGACATGGTGCAGGACCCGATGCGGCGTCGCCGCAGGCTTTGTGCTGCGCCCTGAGGTCATTTGACGCCCGTGCAGCTAGCCTCGGACTGCTTGGCCGCTTCCGGCTTGTCCTCGTGACTGGGCGGGCGGCCGCCCGGAATGGCGTTGTTGGCGCGCGCGCGCAGGTAGACGTAGATATCGTCGATAAAGCACATGACATTCACGTTGGATGCGAACGCTGGCATGACCTTGTCGTTGGCGGCGTTGACGTTCTGGCGACCGTTGGTCACGACGTTGACGAAGTCGTTGTAGTTGAGCGTCTTCATTGAGCTGGCTAGGGCCGGCGCGTAACTCGATCCGTCGCCGTTCGGCCCATGACAAACATGGCAGTCCGAATGATAGCGGCGAAAGCCGGAGAACGAGTACCAGTCGACCATGCCCTCCCCGCTTATCTTGTAAGTCGGATTGCCGTCCTTGTCCGCATACTTGCCATTGTCCGATGATGCGACCGCCGGATCGCCCGGTCCGTCCGCATAGGCGGTTCCGCCGGCAAGGGCGCCGGCCAAAACGATGAGCACGAATTTCGAGATATTCACGGTCAGCCATCCCGATACGGTGTCGAAACAAGATGAAACAAGATCGGCGCGCAGCTGTTCCACTGCGCGCCGATCTATTGTTACTTTCGTTCCACGCTTACTCGTTCGGCAGGGCAAATACCGTCAGGGTTCCGCCGAGCGAGGTGTACTGCGCGAGACCGGCATAGCCACCGACCGCACCAAGGCCTGCCGTGTCGACCGTCTTGTCCTGGGTGGGCAACTTGCCCTGGTCGACCGCGCCATGCCAGGCCGCGGCGTTTTCAGGCTGCAGCAGACCGGCCGCCAAGCCAATGCCCGCCCAGCCGCCGACGCCCGAAAGCACGGCCACGTATTGCTTGCCGCCGTGCTCGTAGGTCATGACGTTGCCGATGATCCCGGACGGGGTCTTGAACTTGTACAGTTCTTTGCCCGTCTTGGCGTCGACCGCCTTCAGATAGCCTTCCAGCGTACCATAGAACACGACGTTGCCGGCGGTTGCCAATGCGCCGCCCCAAGCCGAGAACGGCTCCTTGTTGGACCAGACGATCTTGCCGGTCTTGCCGTCCCAGGCGATGAAGTTGCCCATGTTGGTCTCGCCCTTGGGCGGATACATCGCCACCGCCGCACCGACATAGGCCTGGCCTGCCGTGTAGGAGACCTTGTAAGGCTCATAGTCCATGCAGACATGGTTGGTCGGGACATAGAACAACTGGGTGTCGGGGCTGTAGGCCGCCGGTTGCTCGTCCTTGGTACCGAGCGCCGCCGGGCAGATCCCCTTCGAGTTGGTG
>VAZG01000283.1 GCA_005885285.1 Alphaproteobacteria bacterium
GCGTGCTCGACAAATCCAAGAAGCTTATTCCGGAATTGTCGATCAAGGACGCGCGCAAGCTGATTGCCGAGGGCACCATTTCGGGCGGCATGATCCCGAAAGTGGAAACCTGCATCTACGCACTTGAGCAGGGCGTGCAGGGCGTCGTCATCATCGACGGCAAGACCCAGCACGCCGTGCTGCTCGAATTGTTCACCAACCAGGGCACCGGCACGCTGATCCACAAGTGATGAGCAAAGCGGCGACGCGAAAAAAGGCCGTCACGACCGGAATCGTTCCGGCCATCCGCGCCTTGCTTTCGCGCCGCAGAAAGGAAGACGTGGATGGCCGGGCCTTCGCCGCGCCGAAGGGGCTTCGGCCCCGCAGGCGGGTCAAGCCCCGCCATGACGAGCCGAAACCGAGACAACCTCGCTCCCGTTTGACCCGCCTCCTCATGGCGCTTCCTGCGGCGGTGCTTTCGTTCCTTGCTTCTTCGGCGCCGGCATTTGCGGATCTCAAGCTCTGCAACCGCATGAGCTATGTGGTCGAGGCCGCGATCGGCATCGATGACAAAGCTGCGACCGCGACACGCGGCTGGTTCCGGATCGATCCCGCCGCCTGCCGCGTGGTGATGCAGGGCACGCTGGCGGCCGACCGCATTCTGCTGCACGCACGCGCGCTCGGGGTCTATGGCGCCTCGCCGATCCCGCAGAACGGCAGCGACACGCTGTGCGTCGCGCCAGACAATTTCGTGATCGCAGCCGCCCGGCAGTGCCGCTCCGGGCAGACGCCTGTACCCTTTACCCAGATCACCCCGACGCGATCCGACGACGGCAACCTCGTGGCGTACCTGGCCGAAGACTCGGAATATGACGACGAGCAGGCGAGGCTCGCCGGCATCCAGCGGCTGCTCGTGATCGCGGGCTATGACGCAGCGCCAATCGACGGCGTCGACGGGCCAAAGACGCAAGCAGCGTTGGCGGCATTCCTGAAAAGCCGCGCCTTGACGGTGGATATCGTGCAGTCGCCGAATTTCTTCGCCGCCATGATCGATGCGGTGCAGTCGCCGTCGTCGACGGGGCTCACCTGGTGCAACGACACGCGGCACAAGATCATGGCCGCGGTCGCGACCGATGACGGCAAGACGGTGGTCAGCCGCGGCTGGTATCGCATCGATCCGGGCAAATGCCTGCATCCCGACGTCACCGGCCAGCCCAAACAGATCTTCAGCTTCGCCGAGGCGGTCGATGCCGACAACCGCACCATCAGGCTCAAGGACAAGCCGCTGAACTGGGGCGGCGCCACCCAGCTCTGCACGCGCGAGAGCAAATTCGAAACCAACGAGCAGGGCGACTGCACCAGCCGCGGCTTTGCCACCACCGGCTTTGCCGCCGTCGACATGTCCGGCGGCGGCAATACCCTGCGCTTTGCGATGCCGTGATGAGAAGCCAACTTCGCTTATACATTTTTCGTTGTCATCACCCGCGAAAGCGGGTGATCCAGTACACCGCTCCGTCTGTGAGTCTCTCAATCGCCTCGGCGTACTGGATGCCCGCCTGCGCGGGCATGACGGCAGGTGCGATACGATGAACGCCCCCCGCGCCTTCGACCATATCGACACCTGGGTGTTCGATCTCGACAACACGCTCTATCCGCATCACGTCAATCTGTGGCAGCAGGTCGACAAGCGAATTGGCGAGTTTGTCGGCGCCTGGCTGAAAATATCGCCGGAGGAAGCGCGCCGGATTCAAAAGGACTATTACCGCCGCTACGGCACCACCATGCGCGGCATGATGACCGAGCACGGCGTGCGCGCCGACGACTACCTCGCCTACGTGCACCAGATCGATCACTCGCCGTTAGAACCGAATCCGGCGATGGGGACGGCGATCGCGAAATTGCCCGGGCGCAAGCTGATCCTGACCAACGGCTCGACCGATCATGCCGACAAGGTGTTGGCGCGGCTCGGCCTGGCCGGGCATTTCGAAGCGGTGTTCGATATCATCGCGGCTGAACTCGAGCCGAAGCCGGCGTCGCAGACCTACCGGCGATTCCTCACCCTCCACGAAGTCGATCCCGCGAAGTCGGCGATGTTCGAGGATCTCGCGCGCAACCTCGTCATCCCGCATCAGCTCGGCATGATCACCGTGCTGGTGGTGCCCGACGGCACTCGAAAGGTCGTGCGCGAGGACTGGGAGCTGGAAGGCCGCGGCGCCTCCCATGTCGATCACGTCACCGATGATCTGACCGGGTTTTTGCAGGGACTTGCGTGCTAGAACTCGATGCCGCCAAATATTCAGTCGCCATGCCCGGACTTGATCCGGGCGTCCATCACGCGTCAAATCAGTCTTGCGAAGGTGATGGATTGCCAGGTCAGGCCCGGCAATGACGAGGGGAGTGGACGTTGGACCAGCCTTGACTCTCCCTCCCCAAATCCCGACAAAGCCTCCCGCCCCGCGCAACAAATCTCCTCAGGGAAATCATGATGTCCGTTTCAGCCCTCGAATCCACCGTCAACAACGCATTTGAAGCGCGCGACGGCATCTCGACCGCGACCAGGGGCGAGGTCCGCGATGCCGTGGATCGCGCGCTTGAGCTGCTCGACAAGGGCGAGGCCCGCGTCGCCGAACGCGAGGCTGATGGCAGGTGGAAGGTCCATCAATGGCTGAAGAAGGCGGTGCTGCTGTCGTTTCGCCTTAACGACATGAGCGCCATTCCCGGCGGCCCCGGCAAGGCCGCGTGGTGGGACAAGGTGCCCTCGAAGTTCGAGGGCTGGGGTGAGAATCGTTTTCGCGACGCCGGGTTTCGCGCCGTTCCCGGCGCGATTGTGCGCCGCTCGGCCTTTATCGCCAAGAACGTCGTGTTGATGCCATCCTTTGTCAATCTCGGCGCCTATGTTGATGAGGCGACCATGATCGACACCTGGTCCACGGTCGGCTCCTGCGCACAGATCGGCAAGCGCGTGCACATTTCCGGCGGCGTCGGCATCGGCGGCGTGCTGGAGCCGCTGCAGGCCGAGCCCGTGATCGTCGAGGACGATTGCTTCATCGGCGCGCGCTCGGAAGTCGCCGAAGGCGTGATCGTGCGCAAGGGCGCCGTGCTGGCGATGGGCGTGTTTTTGGGCGCCTCCACCAAGATCGTCGATCGTGACACCGGCGAAACCTTCATCGGCGAAGTGCCGGAATATGCCGTGGTGGTGCCCGGCACTCTGCCGGCTCGGCCGCTGAAGAACGGCCAGCCCGGCCCCTCCACCGCCTGCGCCGTAATCGTCAAGCGCGTCGACGAGCGCACCCGCGCCAAGACCAGCATTAACGAATTGTTGCGGGATTAGGCGCGGTGCTGGCCCATCGCCGGGCGAGCATGGTAAGCGGGGGCATGACTGATGCCCTCTCCATTGCCCGCGATCTGGTCCGCTGTCCTTCGGTAACTCCGGCCGATGCCGGCGCGCTCGGCGTGCTTGAAAACATCCTTAACAGCGCCGGCTTCGAGGTACATCGCGTCACCTTCGGCGAACCCGGCACCTCCGATATCGACAATCTCTACGCCCGCATCGGGACGGAAGCTCCGCATCTCACCTTCGCCGGTCACACCGACGTGGTGCCGCCAGGTGACGAGAGCGCCTGGAGCCATGGTCCTTTCTCGGGCGAGGTGAAGGACGGCTTTCTCTATGGCCGGGGCGCCGTCGACATGAAGGGCGGCATCGCCTGCAGCGTTGCTGCGGTGGTGCAATATCTCGCCGACCATGGCGGCAAGCCGCGAGCGGACGGCAAGGGTTCGATCTCGTTCATGATCACCGGCGACGAGGAGGACATCTCCGTCAACGGCACAATAAAACTGCTGCAATGGGTGGCGGCGCGCGGCGAGATGTTCGACCATTGCGTGCTCGGCGAGCCCTCCAATGTCGAAGTGCTCGGCGATTGCATCAAGGTTGGTCGCCGTGGCTCCCAGTCAGGCACGCTTTACGTCGATGGCATCCAAGGCCACGTCGCCTACCCGCATCGCGCCGCTAACCCAGTACCGGATATTTCACGATTGATCGTAGCGCTGAGCGACGAGCTGCTCGATCACGGCAGCACTCAGTTCCAGGCCTCCAACCTTGAATTCACCTCCGTCGACGTCGGCAACGCTGCCTCCAACGTGATCCCCGGGCAGGCGCGCGCGAAATTCAACATCCGTTTCA
>VAZG01000284.1 GCA_005885285.1 Alphaproteobacteria bacterium
AAACCCAATGTTATCCGGCATCGCGCTGGCACGACGACTGGCTGACCATCTCGTGGCGCCGCTCGATCCGCCGGCACTCGAGGCGGGCTTTCAGTGGCTGTTCGACGGCACGCAGGCGAGTTTGGCTAACTGGCAGCAGGCGGGACCGGGAACCTTCAACTACGATCCTAACGAAAAGGTCATCACCGCACGTCCTGCAGGGGATATCGGACTCTTCTTCTTTGCGGCTAACAACTTCTCCGATTTTACTTTGCGTTTGCAGTTCCGGGTGGATTCCCGTAACGACAATTCGGGCGTGTTTGTCCGTTTCCGCGATCCTCGACAGCCGCCGCCTGTCGGGCTCAACGATCCGCGCATCGCGGGAAATCCGGCCTGGCTCGCGGTGGATACCGGCTTCGAGATCCAGATCGACGAAATGGCCCAGCCCGATCAGGCCGATATGCACCGGACGGGAGCCGTGTACGCGATCCCGATAGGAGGGGGCGCTGGTCAGCAGATCTATGCGCGTGGCTCGGCGCTGCAGCCGGGCGAGTGGAACGACTATGAGATCCAGGTAGTTGGCGAGACTTATGATGTCCGGCTAAACGGGTTTCAAACGGCTCACTTCATCAATACTGATCCGGCGCGAGGGATGCCCGCCAGTCTAGATCTGCTGTCAGGCTATATCGGTCTGCAGACCCATACGGGCGCCGTTTCATTCCGGGCCATTAGAATTCGGGGCTAATCGGTCGTGCCGGACGTCTCCCATGCGCGTCCTCCATTTGACGACGGAGTTTCCGCCCGTGATTTATGGCGGGCTGGGGACCGCTGTCGGAGGCTGGGCCAAGGCTTGTGCCCGTGCCGGGATCGAAATCGCCGTTCAACTTGTCGGAGGGGTGCTGGCCCTCGATGGCAGCGCGTCGCTGTATGGGGCGCCCCGGCACCGCACTTCCCATCGAGGGGTGTCGCCAGCGCAGGAGAGCAAGGAAGGCATTCTGTTTATTCAATGTTCCGAGCTAGAGGCGATCGCTGCGGGTGTTCGGGCCATTGAGGAATGGTGTCCCGATGTCGTTCATCTCCATACTGCGATGCTTTGGTATGTAGCGAGCGGCATCAAAGCGGCGACCGGAAAGCCGCTCGTATTTCACGTGCACTCCGTCGACAGGGCCGAATATGACATCGGCAATGAACCCAATCCGTTCCTTGCGCAGGCTCGAGCCCAGGAGGAAGCTATCAGCGGATCCGACCGACTGATCGCCTTGACGCGATCGGAGGAAATTCTCCTGCAGAAGTACTATCCGGAGGCCGCGGATAAAATAAGGGTCGTAGGGAACGGGATTGAAGATACGGACGCCGCCTTGGCGGCAACGATCTCTACCCGTCCTGAAATGCCGACGGTGCTTTATAGCGGACGGCTGGTAGAGCGGAAGGGCATACGGGAGCTGCTCGCGGCAATTCCCGAAGTGCTGAAGGCCGCGCCGGGAGCGCGCTTCGTGCTCACCGGCGGGCCCCCGCCGTTTTCTGCCTCCGCGGTAGCCGCTCAATGGCTCGAAACCCAACATACGCCGTTCTTGGATCGGATACAGTTTACCGGCTGGCAGTCACCCGCGGAGATGGCGCTCCGATACGCCTCGGCCGATATACTCGTCGTGCCGAGCCGTTACGAGCCGTTCGGCATGGTGATATTGGAAGGCATGCTTCATGGTCTGGCAATCGTGGCCGCCGATGTCGGCGGGCCAGCTGAAATCCTCGAGCATGGTCGGACCGGGTTGCTGTTTCCGCCGCGTGACGTCGTGGCACTCAGCAGCGCGTTGCAGCGGTTGCTCAAAAATCCAGAAGAGCGCAGGGAGTTGGGGCGGACGGCGGCTCGTGAAGTGCGTAGCAAATGGTTATGGAAGCAAATCGTGCCGCCAATGCTTGATGTCTATAGAGAATTCACATTTCACTGAGAGTTAAAGCAATCCGGTTCAGCAGGATGCCCGTGACGTTATCTGGCCATCTGGGGCGCGAGACCGGAGCGCGATTTCCAATCCCGGACAAATTGCGCGGCCTCCTGGACGGTGATGTGGTCGATGGAGGTAACGAACTGTGCGGCCCATTCGATCAATTTTGACAGCCGCTCTGAATCGTCGCGATCGAGGACAATGTCACCTGTATTCGTGATTATCATGTTGCTTCCTAGTAGGATTGCCAGATGTGGGGTTTCCCCATAGGCAACTCCGGACTTCCTCAATCAGGAGTCTCCGGGCATCACCTCTCGGTGAAAAAAGGTCGAAGTCACGACCAGGCTTAGGCCGTGCAATCGCAATTGACTGTTGCAAACAGACCACCGGCAGGTGTGGTCTGAAATGCGTCAGGTATTTTGCTGGAAAGGGCGTGTACCCTGCATCGGAAAGAAAAATGGCTAATGCATTCAGGATCATCCATTCTTATCAGATCGATCCGGATTTGTCAATCGTAAATGCGATTTTGATAATACCGGCCCGTTATGTTGAGCACAAAGCTAGGGGGCCTTTCCAAGCGAGGGTGTCGGTAGCACGTAAAGATGTCCGCTTTTCGTAGCACATTATATGTCCGCTTCTGTTGTTGATGGCCCTGTGGGGTTGTGGGCAACGCGCAGCGTTATCCACAAATCCACAGGCGCGCCGCCGAGCGGGTTAAGCGGCTGATTGGATTGGGATCTCCTCTCGGATGAGACCGCCGTCGGCGGTATAGCCGGCGAGCCGCCGGGGGCCATGGAAGAGGGCGATCGTGCCGTCGGGGTATTCGTGTACCTGGACGGTCACCTTGACGAAGTGATGGCGGTGCCGCTGCTCGGGGATTTGTAAGATCCGCCCGTCATAGCGCACGCAATTGTCACGCCCGACCACACGCTCGTGCTTGCTGCACAGGATGTCCCGCAAGCCGGCCGCGAACGGCACAAAGGCGCTGCCTTCCTCGGCCGGGGCCACCGCAAAGCGGGCGTTGTGCTCGCAGAGATAAGTATCGGCGAGATATCGGTTGGCCGCCTCAACCGTGGTGATGCCGTTGAGCCGCAGCAATGGTGGCAGGCGCTGTTGCAAGGTCCCGAATACCCGTTCCATGCGGCCGCGGGCTTCCGGGCTGTAGGACGGGATGTGCTCGATCCTGAGCTCGGCCAAGGCCCGTCCGACCTGGGTCGGCTGCCCCTTGTCGACCTTGCCGCCCGCCTTGGGGGTCGTGAAGTAGTGGCTGCCCCGGTCGGTGTACAGGGACGAGAACAACCCGTGCTGGCTGATCACCTCGTCCAGGCCGCGAAAGCTCGAGGCGGTGCCCTCCTCCTCGACCAGAAAGATCGAGTAGACCGCGCTCGTCGCATCGTCGAGCGTGACGATCAGATCGAGCGGCGCCTGGCCGGCCAGCCACGGGTGCGGCGAGCCGTCCTGAAAGAGCATCATGCCGGGCAGCGGCCGGCGCGGCCGCTTCTTGCGGTGCGCCGAGCGGCGCGGCGCGATCGCCACCAGACCGCGGCTCTGCAGCACTGTCTTCGTCCAGGTGTAGCCCAGGGCAAACCCGTGCTCGGCCTGCAGCGCTTCGTGGAAGTGCTTGACCGTGAAGTCCCAATACCGCGTCCGATACTGCTCGACGACAAACTCGATGCGGTCCACCGGCGCGCGCCGCCCGGAGGCTCGCCCACGTCGCCGATCAATCAGGCCCTCCGCCCCGTCCGCCTCGTACCGCTCGCGCAGCCGGCGAAAATGCCGCTCGCTGATCCCCAAAAACTCCGCGGCCTCCATGCAGCTCAATCGCCCGCCTCGATACCGCTCCAACGCCTCCACATAGCGCGCCATTCGCACCTCGGGTCGCATCCCGATCCCCCGGTTTGGAACATCTCCAAAAACCGGACAGATCGTCTGCTACCAAACCCGGACATTCCATCTGCTACGGACACCGGATGCAAAGACGTTGGCCTTGCTCGGGAACGCCTATATGGTAGACGGCAAGCCGGAGCTGGC